>SXHP01000197.1 GCA_005773165.1 Sphingomonadales bacterium
GCGATCGGTTCGCCTGCCAATATTGCGGCAGCCCGAAGGACCTGACCTTCGACCATGTCGTCCCCAGAGCGCAAGGCGGGCGGACGACCTGGGAGAATGTCGTCACCGCCTGCGCGCCGTGCAACCTCAAAAAGGGCGGACGCACGCCCAAACAGGCGCACATGCCGCTCCATCTGGAGCCGATCCGCCCGACGAGCTGGCACCTGCAGGAGCACGGCCGCAGCTTCCCGCCGCACTACCTCCATGACACGTGGCGCGACTGGCTCTACTGGGACGTCGAGCTGGAGGCGTAAGCGATGCGATTGGCGATAGTGGGACTGGCGTTGCTGGCGGCCGCGTGCGGCGGCAAGGCGGAGCGCGCCGAAGCCGACGCCAACGCCGCGGGCTTCGTTCCTCCGTCCGTCACCTCGCGCATCGACTATGGAACGCGGCAGGAGCGCCGCTTCGAACGCCTCGACAAGGACGGCGACGGCGTCCTCGCCGCGGCCGAACTGCCGCGCGCGACCCCGCGGCTCCTTCTGCTCGACCGGAATGGGGACGGCGAGATCACCTCGAGCGAGTTCAGCGAAGGCCAGATGAACCGCTTCGACGCGATGGATCTGAACAAGGACGGCACCCTCACCTCCGACGAACGCGTCGAGGCGCGGGAGGAATAGCGTCCGCGCTAAGCCTGTCCCGAGCGAAGTCGAGAGGCGCGAAGGCGCGAAGAAGATTGTTCGCGCCGAGGCGCAGAGGACGCAGAGAGGTTGATCTCGGCCGCTCTTGCGGCCCTCCAATCCCCTTCGGTCGGATCAGGGCTGCGCGCCTCCGCGCACGAACAGTCTCTGCGTCCTCCGCGCCTCTGCGCGAACCACCTTCTCTCTTTGCGCCTTCGCGCCTTCGCGTGAACAGCAAGCTCACGATTGACCCCGCGCCTGCCGCAATGCAGCATGACCCGCATGGCCACCCTCCCCCCCATCGCCAACAATCCCGACGTCCGCTTTCTCGGAAGCCTGCTCGGCGACGTCATCCGCGCCTATGGCGGGACCAAGCTGTTCGAAGCGACCGAGGCGATCCGCAAGGCGTCGGTCGAGCGTCACCGCGAGGGCGGCGAAGGCGGGTCGGACGCCGCCGAGCTCGGCCTCGACCGTCTCGGGCTCGACGAGACGCTCGATTTCGTCCGCGGCTTCATGCTCTTCTCGATGCTCGCCAATCTCGCCGAGGACCGTCAGGGGGTCGCGGTCGAGCAGGGCGCCGACTTCGCCTCCGCGCTCGCGACGCTGGAGGCCGAGGGGATCGGCCGCGACCGCGTCACCCAGCTCCTCGACCGCGCGCTGATCGCCCCCGTGCTCACCGCGCACCCGACGGAGGTGCGCCGCAAGAGCATGATCGACCACCGCAACCGCATCGCGCAGCTGATGGCGATCCGCGACACCGGCCGCGCCACCACGCCCGAAGGCGATTCGGTCGACGAGGCGATCCTGCGCCAGATCGCGCTGCTCTGGCAGACCCGCGTGCTCCGGCGCGAGCGGCTCTACGTCGCCGACGAGGTCGAAACCGCGCTCTCCTATCTGCGCGAGGTGTTTTTGCCAGCGCTCCCCGCGCTCTACCAGCGCTGGGACCGCGCGCTCGGCGTCCGCGCGCCGTCGTTCCTGCGCCCGGGAAGCTGGATCGGCGGAGACCGCGACGGCCACCCCTATGTCACCGCGGACTCGCTCGCCGTCGCGCTCGCGAAAGCGTCGGAGGCGGTGCTCGGCCATTTCCTCGATCAGGTGCACGCGCTCGGCGCCGAACTGTCGATCTCGGGCGCGCACGCGATCGTCGACGCGGGCGTCGCCCGGCTCGCCCGGGCGAGCGGCGACGGCGCGGCGAGCCGCAGCGACGAACCGTACCGCCGCGCGCTTTCGGGCATCTACGCCCGCCTCGCCGCCACCCACCTCAAGCTGACGGGCAAGCCCGCGCCGCGCCCCGGCGCGCTGACCGGCGAACCCTATCCCGACCCCAGATCCTTTCGCCGCGATCTGGTCGCGATCGCGCACGGGCTGGAGGTCGGCGGCGGGGGCGAGGCGAGCCCGCTCGCGGGCGGCGGCGCGCTGGGACGGCTGATCCGCGGAGTCGAGACCTTCGGCTTCCACCTCGCGACGCTCGACCTGCGCCAGAATTCGGCGGTCCACGAGCGCGTCGTCGCCGAGCTGCTGAGCGTCGCAGGGGTCGAGGCCGACTACCAGAGCCTCGACGAGGACGCGCGCGTCGCGCTGCTCCGCCGCGAACTCGCCAACGCCCGGCCGCTCACCAGCCGCTTCGCCGCTTATTCCGACGAGACCGCGTCCGAGCTCGCGATCGTCCAGGCCGCCGCCGACGCGCACGCCGCCTACGGCCCCGCCTCCATCACCAACTACATCGTCTCGATGGGCAAGTCGGTCAGCGACCTGCTCGAAATCCACCTGCTGCTGAAGGAGGTCGGTCTCTACCGCCCCGGTACGGCGGAAGGCGGCGGACCGAGCTGCCCGATCATGGCGGTGCCGCTGTTCGAGACGATCGAGGATCTGGAGGCCGGGCCCGGCATCATGGCGGCCTATTTCGCGCTGCCGGAGATCGCCGCGATCACCGCCGCCCGCGGCTATCAGGAAGTGATGATCGGCTATTCGGATTCGAACAAGGACGGCGGCTATCTCACCTCAACCTGGGGCCTGTCCAAGGCGTCGACCGCGTTCAAGCCGGTGTTCGAGGCGGCGGGCGTCGGCATGCAGCTCTTTCACGGCCGCGGCGGCGGCTCCGCCTTCGCCGCGATCCGCGCGCAGCCGACCGGCACCGTCCAGGGCCGCATCCGCATCACCGAACAGGGCGAGGTGATCGCGGGCAAATACGGCACCCGCGACTCCGCGCTCGCCAATCTCGAAGCGATGGCGTCGGCGACGCTGCTCGCCAGCCTGGAGCCCGACCGGCTGTCGACCGCCGAGAACGCGACCTTCTCCGCCGCGATGGACCGCCTGTCGGGCGACGCCTTCCGCGCCTATCGCGACCTCGTCTACGGCAGCGCCGGAGGTAAGGAGGGGGGCTTCCGCACCTTCTTCCGCCAGATGACCCCGATCGCCGAGATCGCGGGATTGAAGATCGGCAGCCGCCCCGCCAGCCGCACCAAATCCGACCGGATCGAGGATCTGCGCGCGATCCCC
>SXHP01000198.1 GCA_005773165.1 Sphingomonadales bacterium
CGGCGGCGGCACGACCGAAGTCGCGGTCCTCTCGCTCCGCGGCCTCGCCTACACCACCAGCGTCCGCGTCGGCGGCGACAAGATGGACGAAGCGATCGTCTCCTACGTCCGCCGCAACCACAACCTCCTGATCGGCGAAGCGACTGCCGAGCGGATCAAGCAGGAGGTCGGCATCGCCAAGCCGCCGGTGGACGGCATCGGCACGATCATCCACATCAAGGGCCGCGACCTGGTGAACGGGGTTCCCAAGGAGATCCAGATCAACCAGGGCCAGATCGCCGAAGCATTGTCGGAGCCCGTCGCGACGATCGTCGAGGGCGTCCGCGTCGCCCTGGAGAACACCGCGCCGGAGCTCGCCGCGGACATCGTCGACCAGGGCCTCGTGCTGACCGGCGGCGGCGCGCTGCTCCAGGGGATCGACGAGGTGCTGCGCGACGAGACCGGGCTGCCGGTCACCGTCGCGGAGGACCCGCTGACCTGCGTCGCGCTCGGCACCGGCCGCGCGCTCGAAGACCCCATGTACCGCGGCGTGCTGCAAAGCGGCTGACCCCACGCGAAGGAGTGAGGGCGCATGGCGCCTCCCCGCGACCGCCGAACCGGATTCTCGCGGCGGCGGCAATACGGCCTGTTCCTGGGCTATGTCCTGGCGATCGCGGGCGCGGTCGTCGGCGCGGCGCTGCTCGTCCTGTCGACCTTCGATCCCGCGGCCTTCTCGGCGCTGCGCATGGGCGCGGCGGGGATCACGACCCCGGTCTCCTCGGCCTTCACCTGGGCGGGCGACGCGATCGCCTCCGTGCCGCGCGGCGTCGGCGAGCATTTCCGGGTCAAGGGCGAGAACGCCCGGCTCCGCGCCGACCTCCAGCGTTCGCAGGCGCTGATACTCCGCGCCCGCGCGATCGCGTATGACAACCGCCGCATGCGCAGCCTGCTCGCCTTGCGCGACCGTACGCCCGGCGCCGTCGTCACCGCGAGGCTGGTCAGCTCGACCGCGTCGAGCACGCGCCGCTTCGCGCTGCTGAATGCGGGCAGGTGGAGCGGGGTGCGCCCCGCCATGCCCGTGCTCGGCCCGGACGGGCTCGTCGGGCGCATCGTGGAGACCGGCCCCAACGCCGCGCGCGTGCTGCTGCTGACCGATTCGGACAGCATCGTTCCGGTGCGGCGCGCACGCGACGGACTGCCCGCGGTCGCGACGGGCCGCGGCGACGGCAATGTCGACATCCGCGCGGTGGACACCACCGATGTCCGCTTCAACGCGGGCGACCTGTTCGTCACGACTGGCACCGGCGGGCTGTATGCGCCGGGCGTCCCCGTGGCGCAGGTGATCCGCGCCGGCCGGGATCAGGTCGCGGCGCGCGTCTTCGAGCATCCCGACGCGCTCGACTTCGCGACGGTGACGCAGCCCTTCGCTCCCCTGCCCCCGCCGACCCCGCGGCCGGGAGCGCCGCAATGAGCGAGACGATCGACTATCGGCCGTTCGCGCCGCCGCTGCCGCCGCGCCGCGCCCGCGCGCTGCCCTGGGCGACGGTCGCGGGAGGGTCCTTGCTGACCGTCGCGCCGTTCGTCGCGACGATGCCGGTGCTGCCGCCGTTCGGGCTGCTCATGCTGCTCGCCTGGCGGCTTCTCGCGCGCTTCGCGCTGCGGCCGTGGGCCGCCGCCCCGCTCGGGCTGTTCGACGACCTCGTCAGCGGTCAGCCGCTCGGCAGCGCGGTGCTGCTCTGGTCGCTCTGCTTTCTTGCGATCGAATATGTCGAGCAGCGCCTCGTCTTTCGCGATTTCTGGCAGGATTGGCTGATCGCGGGCGGCGCGATCGCCTGCGCTTTGGTCGGCGGCCGCGTGCTCGCGACGCCGTTCGCCGCGCAGGTCGACCTCGCGGTCGCCTTGCAGATCATCGTCTCCGTTCTCCTCTTCCCCGTGGCCACCCGCCTCGTCGCCTCCATCGACCGCAAGCGGGGGCAGGCGTGAGGAGCCAGCGGATCGTCACGGAGGCGAGCCAGGCGTACAGCTTCTCCCGCCGCGCCTGGCTGCTCGGCACCGCGCAGGGCGCGATCGGGCTGCTGCTGGCGGGCAGGATGGGCTGGCTCGCGATCGCCGAGAACGAGCGCTACACCGCGCTCGCCGAGAGCAACCGGGTCAACATGACGCTGGTGCCGCCGCGGCGGGGCTGGCTGACCGACCGCAACGGCCTGCCCATCGCCAACAACCGCACCGACTTCCGCGTCGACATCATCCCCGATCGCCTGCCCGAGGAAGAACGCCCCCGCGTGCTCGCCGCGCTCGGGCGGCTGCTTCGCCTGACCCCCGAGGACCTGGAGCGCATCCGCATCGACCTCGACCGCGCGGCGAGCTTCCAGCCTGTCCAGGTCGCCGAAAAACTCGACTGGGAGCGCTACGCCGCGGTCGGCCTCCACTTGCCCGAGCTCCCCGGCGTCGCGCCGACGCAGGGGTTCGCGCGCAACTATCCCGCGGGCGCAGCGGTCGCGCATCTGACCGGCTATGTCGGCGCGCCGACCGCCGAACAGTACAAGGAATCCAAGGATCCGCTGCTCGTCACGCCCGGCTTCAAGCTCGGCAAGGACGGGCTGGAGAAGACGCTCGAAGCGTCGCTGCGCGGCCGTCCGGGCGCCCGGATCGTCGAGGTCACCGCGCGCGGCCGTCCGGTCAAGGACCTGCCCACCCGCCCCGACCGGCCCGGGACCAGCCAGAAGCTGACGATCGACGCGGGGCTGCAGGAGTATGCCGCGCGCCGCCTCGGCACCAATTCGGGATCGGCGGTCGTGATCGATTGCCGCACCGGCGAGATGCTGTGCATGGTGTCGATGCCCGCTTATGATCCCAACAGCTTTTCCGACGGCATCAGCCAGATGGAATGGGCGATGCATTCGGAGAACGACCACGTTCCGCTGATGAACAAGGTCACGCAGGGGCTGTATCCGCCCGGCTCGACGGTCAAGCCGATGAACGCGCTGGCGCTGCTCGCCGCCGGGGTCGACCCGAGCGCCACCGTGGGCTGCTCTGGCGCCATGCGGGTCGGCTCGGGCCTGTTCCATTGCCACAAGCGGCGCGGGCACGGCGCGGTCAACATGAAGACCGCGGTCGCGCAGAGCTGCGACATCTATTTCTACGAGATGGTCCGCCGCCTCGGCTATGACGCGATCGCGCCGACCGCGCGGCTGCTCGGGCTCGGGCAGAAGTTCGACCTGCCCTTCACCACTCAGCGCTACGGCACCATCCCCGACAGCGCGTGGAAGCTTCGCAAGTACAAGGAGAAATGGACGGTCGCGGACGGCCTGAACGCTTCGATCGGACAGGGCTATGTGCTCGCCAATCCGCTCCAGCTCGCGGTCATGGCGGCGCGCATGGCGTCGGGGCGGCAGCTCACCCCCAGCCTGCTCGCGAACAAGGTCCACCTCGACGCCCCCGCCCTGCCCTTCCAGTCCGAACATCTCGCGATCGTCCGCGACGCCATGTCGGCGGTGGTCAACGGCGGCGGCACCGGCGCGGCGGCGCGGATGCAGATTCCCGGGATGATGCTCGCCGCCAAGACCGGCACCGCGCAGGTCCGCCGCATCACCATGGCGGAACGGCGCTCAGGCGTCCTCCGGGACAGCCAGCTCCCCTTCAAGCTGCGCGACCACGCGTTGTTCGTCTGTTTCGCCCCTGCCGACAATCCGCGCTACGCCGCGGGGATCGTGCTCGAGCATAACGGCCACCTCATCCGCAACCTCGACACCCCGCTGATCGGTCGCGACATCATGACCTATCTGTTCGACCGCGAGCGCGCGCTGAAGAGCCTCGCGGAGTTCGAGCCGACCTGGGGCGGCGACATCGCGACCCGAATGGCCGCGGAAGCCGACGCTTTCCGCACCGCGCGCACGCCCCAGCCGGCGGCGCTCGCCACCAAGACCGACGGGGTGGTGCCCGCGGACGCGCCCGCGGTCGAGGCCGCCACCGATCTCGCCAACCAGGCGCAGGCCGCGCTCGTCGGGCCGGGTCCCACCGGCGACACCGTCGCCGAGGACGGCACGAACGAGCGCACCGCCGATGAGTGAGCCGCGATGAGCCGCGCCCGCCTCGTTCCCGATCCCCTCGCGCGCCTGCCCTGGCGGATGCTGCTGCTCGTCCTCGCGATCGGCGGGTTCGGGCTGGTGGTGCTCTATTCCGCAGCGGACGGCTCGCTGCGCCCCTGGGCGCTGTCGCAAGGCGTCAAGTTCTTCGTCTTCCTGGGCGCCGCGGTGGCCTTGTCGCGAGTGCCCGAGCGGGTGTGGAAAGCGGGCGCGCTGCCAGCCTATGCCGTCATCGTGGTCGCGCTGATCCTGGTCGAGGCGCTCGGCGCGGTGCGCGGCGGCAGCCAGCGCTGGCTGGACCTCGGCTTCATCCGCCTGCAGCCGTCCGAGTTGATGAAGCCGTGCATCGTCCTCGCCTGCGCGCGCTTCTACGACATGCTTCCGCCCAACGAGACGCGGCGCTTCGGCGCGATCTGGCCCGCCGCGGTGCTGATCGGCGTGCCCGGCGCGCTGGTGATGGTCCAGCCCGACCTCGGCACCGCGCTGATGATCTGCGCAGGCGGCGCGACGGTCATGTTCCTGGCGGGCGTGCCCCTGCGGCTGTTCGTCGGCGGCGCGGCGGCGGTCGCGGTGCTGATCCCGATCGCGATCAACTTCCTCCTCCACGATTATCAGCGCAACCGCATCCTGATCTTCCTCGATCCGGAAAGCGACCCGCTCGGCACCGGCTATCACATCAGCCAGTCCAAGATCGCGATCGGATCGGGCGGGGTTTGGGGCAAGGGGTTCCTGCAGGGCACGCAGAGCCACCTGGACTATCTTCCCGAACGCCATACCGACTTCGTCTTCGCGACCATGGCGGAGGAATGGGGGCTGCTCGGCGGCCTGTTCCTGATCGGCTGCTTCTTTCTGGTCATCCGCTGGGGCGTCGAGGTCGCTCAGCGCGCGCAAGGCCGGTTCGCGCGGCTGACCGCGGCGGGGCTGGCGACGACGATCTTCTTCTATGTCTCGATCAACCTGATGATGGTCATGGGGCTCGCCCCCGTCGTCGGCATCCCGCTGCCGCTGGTCAGCTACGGCGGGTCGGCGCAGATGACCGTCATGCTGTGCCTCGGCATCCTGATGTCGATCGACCGCGAGAACCGCCGCACCGCGCGGTGGTGAGGCAAAAAAGGGGTTGCGCCCGGGGCGATGGATGCTAACAGCGCGCTTCCGTCGGAACGGCCAGTTCACGGCACGGACGCATAGCTCAGTTGGTAGAGCAGCTGACCCTTAATCAGCGGGTCCTTGGTTCGAGCCCAAGTGCGTCCACCAGAATTCTTCCAAGGGCTTCGCGGCGACGCGGAGCCCTTTTTTCTGACGATGCGTCCGGCCGCCCGGTGGATCCGCGAGAACACAGGCCGCGGGAACGCCCCTTCCCGGCGCTCGTTGACCGCGCGCATTCCAACGGAGCAGCGCCATGCCTTACGTCAAGACCCGCGACGGTACCGA
>SXHP01000199.1 GCA_005773165.1 Sphingomonadales bacterium
GGCGCACAACGGGTGGACGGCGTGATGTTCACGCGAAGGCGCGAGAAGACCTCGCGCGGCTGTTCGCGGCCGAGCTCGCCAAGGCGGGGCTCGCGGCAAGCGGCGTCACCATCTACGCCACCCCCCGCCGCCTCGCGCTGATCGCCCGCGATCTGCCCGACGCGACGCAAGCGGTGTCGGAGGAGGTCAAGGGCCCCAAGACCAGCGCCCCGCCCCAGGCGCTCGAAGGCTTCCTCCGCAAGACCGGCCTCACCCGCGAGCAACTGACCGACCGCGACGGCGTGCTGTTCGCGGTCACCGAAAAACCCGGCCGCGCCACCGCGGACGTGCTCGCCGAGGCGGTCCCCGCGATCATCCGCGCCTTCCCCTGGCCCACGTCGATGCGCTGGGGCGAGGCGTCGACCAGCACCGAATCCCCCCGCTGGGTCCGCCCGCTGCAAGGCGTTGTGGCGCTGTTCGGCGACGCCATCATCGAAGTGGAGGTCGCTGGCGTCCGGAGCGGCGCGGCGACGCTCGGCCACCGCTTTCACCACCCCGGCGTCATCACCATCGGCAGCGCGCACGATTATGTCGAGAAACTCCGCGCCTGCCACGTGATCGTCGACCAGGACGAACGCGCCGCGCTGATCCGCGACCGCGCGTCTGCGCTGGCGGCCGACGCGGGCCTCGTGCTGGTCGAGGACGAAGGCCTCGTTGCGGAAAACGCAGGCCTCACCGAATGGCCCGTCCCCCTGCTCGGCCGCTTCGACGAAGCCTTCCTCGACGTGCCGCCCGAGGTGATTCAGCTCACCGCGCGGGTGAACCAAAAGTATTTCGTCCTAAAAAATCCTCCCCCGGAGGGGGAGGGGGACCATGCGCAGCATGGTGGAGGGGGCTTGCCGCGAGCGAACACCCTCGCGAACGCTTTCATCTGCACCGCCAACATCGACGCGACCGACGGCGGCGCGAAGATCGTCGAGGGCAATCGCAAGGTGCTCGCGGCGCGGCTGTCGGATGCGAAGTTCTTCTACGACACCGATCTGAAGACCCCGCTCGAGGTCCAGGCGGAAAAGCTGGGCAAGATCGTGTTTCACGAAAAGCTCGGTACGGTCGCCGACAAGGTCGAGCGCGTCGCCAAGCTGGCGCGCTGGTTGGTCGAGGAGGGGATAGTCTCTTCTTCCGCTCTCCTTCCAGGAGAGGGGCAAGGCGCGCCAGCGCCGCGGGGTGAGGACAGGGGCGATGCGGCGGGGGGTTCGCACCTGTCCTCACCCGTCACCGCTGACGCGTCTCCCCCCTCTCCCAAGGGGAGAGGGGAATTGGCCGACCTCGCCGAACGCGCCGCGCGGCTCGCGAAGGCCGACCTCGTCACCGGCATGGTCGGCGAGTTCCCCGAGCTCCAGGGCCTGATGGGCGGCTCTTACGCGCTCGCGCAGGGCGAGAACCCTCAGGTCGCCGAAGCGATCCGCGACCATTACAAGCCGGTCGGGCAGGGCGACGACGTCCCGACCGCGCCGGTGACGGTGGCGGTGTCGCTGGCGGATAAGTTGGATACGCTGGTCGGGTTCTTCTCGGTTGGTGAGAAACCTACCGGATCAAAAGACCCCTTTGCACTTCGTCGTACTGCTATATCTATTGTTAGGCTGCTTTTGCGAAATCAGGTGCGTCTCTCGCTGAGAGAAGCAATACTTGAATGTCGTCGCCTTCTGATAAACTCGCTTGCAGGATACCGGCGCGTCATCCCGGAGCGTTGCTGGGACGAGCGCTGGGATGATGTTCCGCTCATCGAAACGCCGATACACGCCCGTCTCGGAGATGGGGTGATAGTCGTCGGTGGCATCCCGGATAGTGTGATTACTTGGGCACCTGATGAGCGGTTCGTTCATTCTAGTGCAATCCAGGACAATCGGACCAGCTTTATCAGGGTCGCTGCTCTTGGCGAACTGGTTGACGGAGTCGTCGAATACCTTTTCGACCGGACGGAAGACGCCGAACGACGAAGCGGCGTGCGATACGATCTCATCCGATCGGTGATACCACGTAATTATATCTACTTTAATCTTCATCCGTTTAGCGGTGGTCGTACATCAAAAAGGTATGGCCCTTTTATCGCACGTGCGAGGGTTATGGATGGCGATGCGCCAGACGACCTCGTCCGCCTGCTCGCCCGCGTGCGCGCGCTGCAGGCGTTCGTCGGGACCGAGGACGGGGCGAATCTGCTCGCCGGGTACAAGCGCGCGGCGAATATTTTGAAGAAGGAGGGGTGGGCCAGCACCCCTCTCCCCCCGGGAGAGGGGCAAGGCGCGTCAGCGCCGCGGGGTGAGGGTGAGGGCGATGCGGCCGACGTTGGTCACCCTCACCCTTCCGCGCCTGCGGCGCTCCCTCCCTCTCCCGAAGGGAGAAGGAATTTGCTGTCCTACACCCCCGAACCGGCCGAAAGCGCCCTCATCGCCGCGCTCGATGCAGCCGAACCCGCCGCCGCGCGCGCGGTCGCGGCGGAGGCGTTCGAAGCGGCGATGGCGGCGCTCGCCTCGCTCCGCGCGCCGATCGACGCGTTCTTTGACACGGTGACCGTCAACGACCCCGACGCGGCCAAGCGCGCCAGCCGCCTCGCGCTGCTCGCCCGCGTCCGCGCGGCGGTCCATACCGTCGCCGATTTCTCGCGGATCGAGGGATGACGCAAAACACGCGTTTCGCCTCTCCTTAGCCTCTCCTTCCGCGCCACTTGCTCCGCAGCGCCCCATGCTGCAATGCAGCAGCATACCAATGCCGAGGAGAGAGCATGATGGGGAGCACGATCGAAGCGCAGGCTGACACCCGATACGTCTACCGCTTCGGCGGCGGCGTGTCGGACGGGGGCAAGGGCGACAAGAACCTCCTCGGCGGCAAGGGCGCGAACCTCGCCGAAATGGCTTCGATCGGGCTGCCGGTGCCCCCCGGCTTCACCGTCTCCACCGCGATGTGCGCGCGCTATTACGACGAAGGCGAATCGTTCCCGCCGTCGCTGCGTGACGAGGTCGCGCACGGCATCGCGCATATCGAGAGCGTAACCGGCAAGCGCTTCGGCGACCCGGCCGATCCGCTCCTCGTCTCGGTCCGCTCGGGCGCGCGGGTGTCGATGCCGGGGATGATGGAC
>SXHP01000200.1 GCA_005773165.1 Sphingomonadales bacterium
CGGTCGATCTCAACTCGGAGCCCGAAATGGTGAAGACCGGCACCCCCGCCTCGCCTGCGATCGCGCGGGCGAGCAGGGTCTTACCGGTGCCGGGCGAGCCGACGAGCAGCGCGCCCTTGGGGATCTTGCCGCCGAGCCGCGCGAACTTGGTCGGGTCTTTCAGGAACTCGACGACCTCCTCCAGCTCCTCGCGCGCCTCGTCGATGCCCGCGACGTCGGCGAAGGTGACCTTGCCCTCCTTCTGCGTCAGCATCTTGGCGCGGCTCTTGCCGAAGCCCATCGCGCCCGAGCCGGAATTCTTCTGCATCTGGCGCAGGACGAAGAAGGCGATGCCCATCAGCAGCAGGAACGGCAGCGACTGGACGAGGATATACTGCCAGATCGAGGGGCCCTCCTCCGCGCGCGCGGTGAAGGTCACGCCCTTCTCGCGCAGCTTGGGGATCAGCGCCGGATCGGGGACCGGCATCGTCTTGAACTTCTCGCCCGACGACAAGGTGCCGGTGATCTGATCGCGGCTGATCGTCACGTCCTTGACGGTGCCCTCGTCGACCTTGTCGAGGAAGGTCGAATATTCGACGTTCGCCCCGCCGGAGGTCGCGGTGCGCCCGTCGATCATGGTCACGAACAAGGCGAGCCCGAGCAGGATGCCGACCCAGATCAGCAGGCTCTTCATCCAGGGGTTCGGGCCGCCGCCCCCACCGTTACCGTTGTTGTCGGGTCCGGACTGCTTGTCGTTGTCGTTCATGGCGGCCAAGATAAGCGCGGCGACGTTAATGGCAATGGAACAACGGGCGTTCTGTCGCGCCTAAACCCGCGTCCGGCGCGCAGGCGCGGGGCGGAAGCGCCAGGCGCCGCGGCGCATGCCCGCGATCACGCCCGCCTGGGTGGCCCGGCGACCGGCGGCGAGCGCGTCCAAGAGGGGCTCGACATTGGCGGAGTCGGACCATTCGGGTTCGTGGATCGCGGCTTCGGCGCGGACGGTGGCGATCGCGCGGCGCGCGAGGATGCGGAGCAGCGCGCGCGGCAGGTCGTCGATGGTGAGGGTCACCTCTCCCTTCCCCGTCGTCGCGCGCGCGGCCCAGACCCAGTCGGCGACTGCGCGCAGGTCTGCGTCCGCCTCCGCCAGCGCCGCGGCGGACCGCGCGAGGCGGGGCGGGTCGAGCCATTCGTTGGCGTCGAGGAGGCGGCGGAAGCGGGTGCGGTCGTGGCGAGCGTCGGCGTTGGCGGGATCGTCGACGAACGGCGCCTCCGCGCGCCGGGCGAGCGCGCGCAGCTCGGCTCGTCGCCAGTCGAGAAGCGGCCGGACCACCGTCACCCCCTCGATCGTCACCCGCGCGCGCACCCCCGCGAGCCCCGACAGACCGGAGCCGCGTGCCGCGCGCATCAGAAAGGTTTCGGCCTGATCGTCGGCATGGTGCGCGGTGGCGATGGCCTCCGCGCCGATCGCGCGCGCGTGCGCGGCGAGCAGCTGGTACCGGAGACGGCGCGCCTGCGCCTGGAGGCTCGCCGCGGCGTCGACTGCGCCGGTGAGGGTCGCATGCGGCACGCCGATCCTGGCGCAATGTTCAGCGACCATGGCGGCTTCCTGCGGCGCTTCGGAACGCAGGCCGTGGTCCACGGTCGCCGCGGCGACGCCGCCGGGGAGCGCCGCGGCGGCGAGGACCAGCATCGCCATGCTGTCCGGGCCGCCGGAGACTGCGAGAAGGAGCGGCGCGGGGGTGGCGCCTGCGGCGCGGGTCAGGTCGGTGAAGAAGCGGGCGGATTCGGTCATTGCGCCGGATCGCAGAGGCAAGCGAACGTCCGATGGAGGCAAGCCGTGTCCACCCTCCAGCGGTCACCCCGGACTTGTTCCGGGGTCCAAGGCTCGCCGAGCGATGACCTTTGAGCCTCCGCCCGCATCGCCTGCTGCACGCTGGACCCCGGAACAAGTCCGGGGTGACGATTGGGGATCAGGCGACCCCTGTACGGAGCAAAGGCGGTGTCGGCAAAGCTCGCCACCGCCTTGATCCTATTCGCACTTCGCGGCGGTGCGGCCCCGCGCGATGTCGGCCTTCATCGATGCGCCGATCTTCCCCGCATAGACGTCGGTCAACTCAGCATAGACCTTGCACGCGTCCGCGGGCTTCTTGAGCGTCTGCAACGCCTGAGCGAGATAGTAGAGGCTCTCGGGGGCGCGCTCGCCGTCGGGCAGGGTCTTGTAATTGTCGTAGAAGGTCACCGACGCGAGGCTCGGCTTGCCGTCGTCGAGATAGGCGCGGCCGAGCAGGTTGCGGGCGTAGCTGGCGCGGCGGTGCTTGGGATAGTCGGCGGCGACCTTCTTCAACTGCGCCTGCGCCTCGGGATAGAGTTTGGCCGCCCAGAGCCGATAGCCGTAGAGATATTCGTCTTCGGGCGCGTCGCCGCTCGCGGGCTTGACCACCGCTGCCGCGCGCTCGGCGCGCGCCGGGTCGGTCCTGGCGGGAGCGGAAGCGGCGCGCGGGGGCGGGCTCGGGCGCGCCGTGGAGCGGGCCGGAGCAGCCTCGGGCGCTTGGTCGTCGAACGTCTCGGCGGGACGCGCGGCAGGAGCCTCGATCGCCTTGACCCGCACGTCGTTGCTGCGCCTGTACGCGTCGAACGCCTCCTGAAGACGGCGGATCTGGTTCTGGTTCTGCTCGATCTGTCCGGTAAGCGAGCTCATCTGGCTCTCCAAGGACACGACGCGCCCAGTCAGGTCGATGATCGCGCTCGACGCGGGGGTGCCGGGGCCGGGAGCGGGGGTCTGCGCGGGAGCGCTGACGTCGGGAAGGATCAGCTGCCCGCCGCCGCCGGGGAAGACCTTGCGCTGCACCGCGCGCATCTCGCTCTCGAGCTTGCCGACCCGCCCCTCGATGTTCGACTGGGCCGAAGCCGCCACAGGAAGCGCCGCGGTGGCGAACAGGGCGGAAATCAGCAGGATACGCATCGCTTACGGGTCCCCCGGACGGTTGATCGCCTGCGCTATAGCGGCATTGGTGAATCGCACGCCAGCCCCGAAGCCGAGCCGCCGACCCTCAACGCTCCGACGCGGCCGGAGCCTGGAGGTTGCGTGCGGCGTCCAGATTGGCGCGCTGCGTTTCGGTGAGAGCGCTACGGGGCCGCGGCGGGGCGGAGGGGCGGCTAGGCGCGGACTGGGGCGAAGCGAAGGCGGGCGGCAAGCCGCCGTCGGCTGGGCCCGCAACCGGCGTCGGCGAAGCGCTGGGCGCGGGAGCGGCCGCCGTCGCGCCCGCGAGCCGGGCCGCGATCGCCGCGCCGCTCACCGCCACGTCCTTGATCGGGCGCTCGCCGGTACCCAGCGGCGGCGCGGCCGCGCCGTTGAGAGTCACCGCCAGCTTGTCCGGGCGGCCGACGTTGATCTTGGGGTCGGCGGCGTCGGCCGGCACGATGTAGCGCTCGCCCGGCTTCATGGTGCCGATGTAGAGCGTCTTGTCCGCGGCGTCGTAAACCCGCAGCCACACCTCGTCCTGCGCGGTCAGCACGACTTCGCCGCCGGTCGCCGCCACGGCGCGGGTCGGCGCGGGGACCGGGCGTGTCGCGACCACGGGCGACGCCTGAGGTTCGGGCGAGCGCTGCATCCAGGCCCCGCCGAACCACAAGGCGGCGAGCACCACCAGCCCCAGCGCCAGTCCTGCGGCGACGATCGCGAGCCCGCGCGACGGCACGCGCGAGGGGTCGGCGACTTCGTAGGGCTCATATTCCGGCTGGCGACGGCCGAGCCGGTCGACTTCAACGCGAACGCCCTGCGCGATCCCGACGTCGTCGACCCCGACGGCGCGCGCATAAGCGCGGCCGAAGCCGACCGCATAGGTCGGCGACGGCAGCGACTGGTAATCCCCCGTCTCGATCGCCTCCAGGTGGCGCAGCGGCACGCGGGTGCGCGCGCCGATGTCGGCAAGCGTCAGGCCCTGCGCCTCACGCGCGGCGCGCAAGGTCTCCCCGGCGCTGCGCGGCGGCGCAGGCGGCGGGGGCGGCGTTCCCGTCTGGTCGGCGTCGCCCTCGTCCATCCACGTCTCCGAGTACGGCGCGTGCCCTGCGCCTGACCTGTGTTACCGGGTGTGTCCCAGAGCGACACGGTCGTGTCAACGCGCGTCCGTCGCCGCGTCAGGCCAGTTCAACGCCCTTCTCCGACGCCCAGGCGGTGAGCGCGCCGCGCATGTCGCGCGGCGGCGCCCGGAGAAGCTCCGCCATGCGCGCCCGGAGCGCGCCCGCATCGAGCGAGCGGATCATCGCCTTCAGGGGGCCGACCGCCGCGGGCGTGATCGACAGGCGGTCGATCCCGAGCCCGATCAGCGCCATCGCCTCCAGCGGGCGTCCGCCCATCTCGCCGCAGACCCCCAGATCCACCCCCGCCGCGCGCGTCGGCGCGACGAGCTTCGCCAGAAAGCGCAGGATCGACGGGCTGAGCCAGTCGTAGCGTTCGGCGAGCTTCGGGTTGGCGCGGTCGGCGGCGAACAGGAACTGGGTGAGGTCGTTCGTGCCGACCGACAGGAACTGGAGCTTGGGCAGCAGGATGTCGAGTTGCTCGGCGAGCGCGGGCACCTCCAGCATCGCGCCGTAGCGGATCTCGGCCGGCAGCCGCTTGCCCCGCGCCGCAATCCACGCGCGCTGCGCCTCGAACAACGCCTTCGCCTCGTCGAACTCCCACGGTTCGCTGACCATCGGGAACATGACGTTGAGGGTGCGTCCTGCGGCGGCGTCGATCAGCGCGCGCGCCTGCGCCTTCATCAGCCCGTCGCGCTCCAGCGCGAGGCGGAGCGCGCGCCAGCCCATCGCGGGGTTCTCCTCGTCGCCGTCGTGGGTGACGAGATAGGGCAGCGCCTTTTCGCCGCCGATGTCGACGGTGCGGAACACCACCGGCCGGTCGCCCGCGGCTTCGAGCACCTCGCGGTAGAGCCGCTGCTGGCGCTCGCGCTGGGGAAGCGAGGAGGAGATGAGGAACTGGAATTCGGTGCGGAACAGCCCGATCCCGTCGGCGCCGGTGATGTCGAGCGCCGCCACGTCGTCGCGGAGCCCCGCATTGACCATCACGGTGATCCGCTCGCCGTCGCTGGTCACCGGCGGCACGTCGCGAAGCGCCGCAAAGGCCGCGCGGCGCTTCTGCCGCAGCGCCAGCTTGGCGTCGAACGCTTCCTCCATCGCGGGCGAGGGGCGGACGAAGACGTTCGCTTCGCCCACGTCGAGCAGCAGCAGGTCGCCTTCGGCGATCGTCGTCCGGACGTCGCGAACCCGGCCGAGGACCGGCACCCCCATCGCGCGCGCGACGATGGTAACGTGCGCGGTGAGCGAGCCTTCCTCCAGCACCACGCCCTTCAGGCGGCGCTTGTCGTATTCGAGCAGCTCGGCGGGGCCGAGATTGCGCGCGATCAGGATCGTGTCCTGGCGCAAGCCCAGTTGCGCGGCGGTGCCCATCTGGCCCGAGACGATCCGCAGCAGCCGGTTGGAGAGGTCCTCCAGATCGTGCATCCGGTCAGCGAGAAGCGGGTCGTCGATCTGGCGCATGCGCTGGCGGGTGCGCTGCTGGACGCGCTCGATCGCGGCCTCGGCGGTCAGGCCGCTGTCGATCGCCTCGTTAATTCGGCGGCTCCAGCCCTCGTCATAGGCGAACATCTTGTAGGTCTGGATGACCTCGTCATGCTCGCCCGCGGTGCCGAATTCGGCCTCCCTGGTGATCCGGTCGATCTGTTCGCGCATCTTGTCGAACGCGGCGTAGACGCGGTGCCGTTCGGCGTCGGTGTCCTCGGCGACGGTGTGCTCGATCGTGATCCGCGGCTGGTGAAAGACCGCGCAGCCCGCCCCCATCCCCTCGACCAGCTTCAATCCGGTGAGCCGCACCGACGCGGTCGACTGCGCGCGCGCGGCGCCGGGCGCGGTGTCGATCAGGCCGGCGTTGGCGATGAGCTCGGACAAGACCATCGCGACGGTCTGCAGCGCCTCGATCTCGACGTCCTGGTAGGGCCGCGGGTCGACGTGCTGAACCGCGAGGACCCCGACCGCGCGCTCGCGGCGGATGATCGGCACGCCCGCAAAGGAGTGGAAGCGCTCCTCGCCGGTTTCCGCGTTGTAGACGAACGCGGGGTGGCTGGTCGCCTCGTCGAGGTTGAGGATCTCGACGTCCTGCGCGATCGTGCCGACCAGGCCTTCGCCGGGCGCGAGCCGGGTGACGTGCACCGCCTCCTGCGCGAGGCCGCGGGTGGCGTAGAGCTCCAGCACGCCTTCGCGCAGCAGGTAGATCGAGCAGACCTCGCTATCGAGGCCCTCGCCGATGATCTGGACGACCTGGTTGAGCTTCGCCTGCGCGGGCGTGCGGCCCGCCATCACGTCGTGGAGGCGGACCAGGATCTCGCGGGCGGAGGCGGCGGCGGTGGGCATCAGGGCTTCCTCACCGGCGCGCGCAAGCCCGTCAGCCGCGCGGCCGGATCGGCAAGCGGCGGCAACACGCCGCCCGGGCGATCGAGATAAAAATAGGCCACCGCGGCCACGTCGTCGCTGCGGTAGTAATTGGTGTGCCCGTCCGGCAGCGCCGGATCGGACAGCGGCTTGCCGTTCGTCAGCAGCTGCTGGAAATTGGTGCGCGAACCCGGATCGATGGTCACCGGGATCATGGGCGCACCCTTCTTCTGCAACGCCAGCACGATCGGCTTGCGCGCGCCGCCCATCTGCTGGAGCGACACCTCGATCTCGCGCGCGAACACCACCGGATCGGGGATGTGGAAGCGGTAGAAGGTCCACCGCCCGTCCCCGTCCCAGGTCGCCACCGGCGCACCCTGATAGCGGTTGACGTATGCCCCCTGCCCCCAGGCGGTGCCGATGTAATCCTCCGTGCCGGTGCCGACCAGCGTCGGATCGGCGCGGTCGCCGTCGAGCCTGATCTTGACCTCGCCCTCGCCCCACCACGTCTTTTCGTAAATTGGATTGGTCAGCACGGTGACGCTCGCGCCGAGAAACCGTCCTCGGCCCGCTACCCGCGGCAGGATGGGGAAGTCGCGGCCGAGCGTCGTCGCGCGCTCGCGGCTCCACCAGGCGTGGAAATAGAGCGCATCCGCAGGGAGGCGCGCGACCGTGCGGTAATTGATGTCGAAGAAGATCAGATTGACCGGCTTGCCCGAATCGTTGGTCACCACGATCCGCGCGCCGCGGCGGAACGGCATCTTGATGTACGAGACGAACGATCGCCCCTCCGGGCTCGCCAGCAGCGCGGTCTCCATCGGCGTCATCTCGCCCGCGCCGTGGAGAAAGAAGTCGCCGAGCGGCGCGGACACCGCGGGAACCGCTGCGCCGTCCCAGAACATCTCGAGTTTGAGCCCGCGCAGCGCTTCGGGCGAGCGATCCTCGATCGTCATCCACATCCGATCGATGATCCCTGAACCCTCGATCGCGGCGAGCGTCAGCGCGCCGCCGACCGGAATCGTGTCGAAGGCGTGGCCCTTGCCGCCCTTGTTCTCGCGCGCGCCCGCGCCCTTGGCGCCCGTGGGGTTCTCCGGGCTGATCCAGCGCGTTTCCTGGCCGGGGGCGATCCGGTACGGCTCGTCGCCATCCTGGGCGGTCGCAGGCGCGGCGGCGAGCAGGAGAAGCGAGGCGAAGAGCGGTAAGCGGATCATGCCGCCGAAGTTAGCACGGCGCGGTCAATCGAACAGCCCGTCCTGCGCGCCTGGCGGCGGGGTCAGCCCCAAATGCTTCCACCCGCCAGCGTTGAGGCAGCGGCCGCGGGCGGTGCGGGCGACCAGGCCCAATTGGATCAGGAAGGGCTCGATCACTTCCTCGATCGTGTCGCGGGGTTCGCTGAGGCCCGCGGCGAGGGTCTCCACGCCGACGGGGCCGCCGCGGTAGATGTCGGCGATCATTGTCAAGTAGCGGCGGTCCATGGCGTCGAGGCCGAGCGCGTCGACCTCCAGCCGGTTGAGCGCGGCGTCGGCGACCTTGCGGTCGACGATCGCGGCTCCGGCGACGTCGGCGAAGTCACGGACGCGGCGGAGGAGGCGGCCTGCGATGCGGGGGGTTCCGCGCGCGCGGCGGGCGATCTCGACCGCGCCGTCGGGGGCGATGGCGAGACCCAACAGTCCGGCGGCGCGGGTGACGAC
>SXHP01000201.1 GCA_005773165.1 Sphingomonadales bacterium
GCAGCCGACGACGGTGATCGCCTGGGTCTGCACGTCGACGCCGCGCTCGGCGAAGTGGCGCTGAACGCTGATCCACGCGCCCTTGGCGGTGATCCCCATCGCCTTGTGATCGTAGCCGACCGAGCCGCCGCTGGCGAAGGCGTCGCCCAGCCAGAAGTCGCGCTCCAGCGCGATCGCGTTGGCGACGTCGCTGAACGTCGCGGTCCCCTTGTCCGCGGCGACGACGAAATAGGGGTCCTCGCCGTCGGGCACGCGCACGCCCCCGGGGTGGACGACCGCCCCGTCGACGATGTTGTCGGTGATGCTGAGCAGCGCGCGGATGAAGATGCGGTAGCTCTCGGTCCCCTCCGCCAGCCAGGCGTCGCGGTTCGAAGCCGCGGGGAGCTGCTTGGGATAGAAGCCGCCCTTGGCCCCCGTCGGCACGATCACCGCGTTCTTGACGCGCTGCGCCTTCATCAGCCCCAGGATCTCCGTGCGGAAATCGTCGCGGCGGTCGGACCAGCGAAGCCCGCCGCGCGCGACCGGCCCCGCGCGCAGGTGGATGCCCTCGACGCGGGGCGTATAGACCCAGATCTCGCGCCACGGCACCGGCGCGGGAAGGCCGGGGATCAGCGCGCTGTTGAGCTTGAACGCCAACGCTCCCCCACTTTCGGCGCGCCCGCCCGCCGCATAAGCGTTGGTGCGCAGCGTCGCTGCGACCATGTGGCCGAACGCGCGAAGGATGCGGTCGTCGTCGATCGCCGACACCGCGTCGAGCCCACGCTCGATCGCCGCATCCGCTCCGGCGATGTCGCCCGACCCGCCCGGCGCATGCGCTGCCTCGAACCGCGCGATCAGCGCGGCGGCGACGTCGGGCGCGCGGCGCAGCGCGTCGACGACGGTGGTCAGGCCATAGGTCAGTCCCGCCTGGCGCAGATAGCGGAACCAGGCGCGGAACAGCACCACCGATTGCGGCGCCATGCCCGCGTCGACGATCAGCCGGTTGAACGCATCATTCTCCGCCGCGCCTTCCAGCGTCGCCGCGATCGCGCCTTCCAGCACCGCGGGATCGCCGCCCGCGTCGCCGCCGACGATGGAGAAGTCGTGGACGTGCGCCACGCCTTCGCCGGTCACCCGCGTCGGCAGCTCGCCGATGACGCGGAAGCCGAAATTCTCCAGCACGGGCACCGCGTCCGACAACGGCAGCGGCGCGCCCAGCTTGTAGATCTTGAGCCGCCGCTCCTCGCCGCTGCGCGCCGGGAACAGCCGGACCGATCGCGCGCCCTCCCCTTCCAGCCCGCTCAGGCGCAGGATGTCCGCCGCCGCTTCGCCGACCGGGCTGACGTTGCGATAGTTCTGCGGAAACGCCGCCGCCCAGCGCAGCGCGAGCCGCGCGGCGCGATTGGCCGCGACCTGCTCGCCCAGCGCGGCCTCCACCTCGGGCACCCAGCCGCGCACCATGCGCTCCAGCCGGTCCTCCAGCGCCTGCGCGTCGGGCATCCGCCCGCCTTCCCTCAGGTCGAGCGTGTAGCGCATCATCGCGACCACGCCGTCCTCCAGCGCGATCGCCCAGTTCAGCACCGGCGCGCCCGCGGCTTCCGCGACCATCTCGCCGATTGCCACGCGTCGCCCGGTGGTCAGCTCGTCGCGCGGCAGCCAGGCGAAGGCGAACAGGTGCCGCCCGAGCGGCGAGCGGACCAGCACCAGCGCCGGACGCGGTCGGTCGGCGAGCGACATCGCGGTGAGTGCGAGCCGCTCGAGCGACTCACGGTCGAACGCGACGGTCAGGTCGTGCGGCAGCGTGCCCATCGCATGGGTCAGCGCCTTGCCCGCGTGCCCGCGCGGATCGAAGCCGAACTTGGCCTTGAGCGTCGCCAGCGCGGCGCGAAGCACCGGCACGTCGCGCGGCGCGGCGGCCAGCGCGGCGCTGGTCCACAGCCCCGCATGAACCGACAGGCCGGTGATCGCGCCGCCTTCGACGACCGGCACCACCGCCAGGTCTAGCGGCACCGCGCGGTGGACGCTGGCGATCCGGTTCGATTTCAGCAGCAGCGGCACCGCGCCGCCCGCCTCGAAATGCTCGATCGCCTTGGCGCAGGAGGCATCGGCGAGCGTCGGCACCGGCGAGGCGTTGCGCGCGATGCCCAGCGGATCGCGCTCGCCGCCTTGCCGCATCCAGCGATAATGGCCGAGCAGCGTCAGATTGCCCTCGAGGAACCAGTGGAGCAGCGCCGCGCCTTCCGGATCGCGCACCGTCGCCACGTCGTCGCTCAGCGCGCTCTGCAGCGCGGGCCAGTCGCTCACCGCGGCGCGGACGTCGGCGAGCACCGCGCGCACGTCGTCGACCAGCACGCGCCGGTCGCGCGCGTCGGCGCGTGCGATCTCCAGGTAGATCATCGACTCGCGCTTGGTCCCCTCGCCCACCGCGAGCAGGCGGCCGTCGCCGTCGCGGGTGACCGGAACGACGGGGTGGATGATCCGGTCGATCGCGATGTCGTGCGCGCCGATCGCCGCCGCCACCGAATCGACCAGAAACGGCATGTCGTCGTTGACGATCGCCATCCGCATCCGGCGTCGCGTGTCGTCGCTGGCCAGCGCCTCCAGCCCGACCGCAGGGGCGCCCGGCGCGCGCGATGCGGCTGCGGCGATGATGAAGGCCGCGGCGGATGCGGCCTCCGCTTCGCCGAAGCCTTCCAGCTCGCCGGGCAGCGCGCCTTCGGTCAGGCGTTGGGCGAGGCGGACGGCGAGCGCGTCGGCGTGCGGGGCGTCTGCGGGGTGAAGATCGGCCATGTCTGCGGCTATGCCCCCGCCCCCGGACGGCTTCAACCCTTGCTGCGGCGCGAAACGATGTTGCGCCGCAGCGTAACTATCGAAGTGTCGCCAACAGCCAGGTCCTGAGCGCACTGGCGAGATTGGGCGGGTCGGCCGCGGTGATCCGCAGCGCGTCGATCTGCGCAATCAACGCGTTGAGGGGCAGCGCGCGGGCCTCCGCCGCGCGCTCCAGCGCCGACCAGAACGCCGGCTCCAGGCTGATCGAGGTCGCGTGCCCCGCGATCGTGACCGACCGCTTCACCGGTCCCGCGAAACCGCCCGGCGGGGCCCCGATCATTCCGCGTCGAACAGCGCCGCGAGCTGCTCGACGATAGAGCCCGCAAGCTGTTCGTCGTCCATGATCGTCACCGCGCGCGCATAATATCGCGTCACGTCGTGGACGATGCCGATCGCGACCAACTCGAC
>SXHP01000202.1 GCA_005773165.1 Sphingomonadales bacterium
CTCAACGAAGGCGGCGGCGGGCGGACCGAAGCGGACGGGACCCGGCAATTGCTGGCGGTGCAGGTCGGCGAGAAGGCGGCGCAGAACTACACGCTGACCGCGACCAATCCCGGTGGGCACAGCTCGGTGCCCAAGCCCGACAATGCGATCTACGAGCTCGCCGATGCGGTCAAGGCGGTGCAGGGGCACAGCTTTCCCGTGCGCTTCACCGACACGACGCGGGCGTTCTTCGGCGCGACCGCGCAGACGTTGCCCGCGGAAGTTGCGGGCGCGGTCCGGCGGCTGCTCGCCGACCCGCAGGACCGGGCGGCGGACGCGATCGTCAGCCGCGATCCGACGTTCCATTCGACGCTGCGCACGACCTGTGTCGCGACCCTGCTGAGCGCGGGGCATGCGGAGAACGCGCTGCCGCAAAAGGCGACCGCCAACGTCAACTGCCGCATCTTTCCCGGCGAAACGGTGGAGGGGACGCGCGCCGAGCTGCAGCGGCTGGCGGGGGCGAAGGTGACCGTCACCGCCAACCGGCCGGTGCGCCCGACCGCGATCCCGCCGACGCTCGACCCCAAGATCATCGGGCCGATGAAGGCTCTGGCGGCCAAGCATTTCCCCGGCGTGCCGCTGGTGCCGATCATGTCGACGGGGGCGACCGACGGCATCTTTTTTCAGGGGATCGGGATGCCGGTGTACGGCGCGCCGGGGATCTTCCTCGACCGCGACCTGGGGGGTATTCACGGGCTGAACGAGCGGATTCGGGTGAGGTCGCTGTATGACGGGCGGGATTATCTGTTCGATCTGGTGAAGGCGTATGCGGAGTGACCCTGCTGACCATCACCCCAGCGAAGGCTGGGGTCTGGTGCGGCAAGCGTGGCGCTCGCGGGTCGAGACCCCAGCCTTTGCTGGGGTGACGAGCGTTCGCCGGGGGTGATGGGCGGGAGTGCTTGATCTCCTGACTCCGCCGCGGCATGGGCTCGCGGATGGTTCCCTTTTCGTTCGGTGGGCGCGACTGGCTGGCGCTAAACGGCGGCGCGTTGTTCTGGCGCGCGCGGCGGGCGCTGCTGGTCGCGGACCTCCATTTCGAGAAGGCGAGCTGGTACGCAGGGTTAGGGCAGATGCTGCCGCCCTACGACACGCTGGCGACGCTCGCCGACCTGTCCGCGCTGGTCGCGGCGACGGGGGCGGCGGAGGTCTGGTGCCTGGGCGACAGTTTCCATGACGTCGGCGGCTGCGACCGGCTGCCCGAGGATGCGCGCGCCGCGCTGCGGGCGTTGACCGGCGCGGTGCGCTGGACCTGGATCACGGGCAACCACGACCCCCGAATCGCGGATCATTGCGGCGGCGAGGTCGTGGAGGAGGCGGTCGTCGACGGGCTGGTGCTGCGGCATGAGGCGGACGCGCGCGAGACCCGCTGCGAGCTGTCGGGGCATTACCACCCGAAGCTGCGCATCCGGGTGCGCGGCAAGCAGGTCGCGCGGCGGTGCTTCGTCGCGACCGAGACCAAGCTGATCCTTCCCGCGTTCGGCGCGCTGACCGGCGGGTTGGACGTGACGCATCCGGAGATCGTGCGCGCGGTGGGGAGCCGCGCGGAGGCGCTGGTGCCGGTCGAGGACCGGATGCTGCGGTTCCGTATCGCGGCCTGAGCAAGCCTAACGCGCGAGCGTAGGGAACCCTGCGCGGAACGCGGCGACCTTGGGCTTGTCCCACGTCACGATGTACGGGTGCGTGGGGTTCCGGTCATAGAAGTTCTGGTGGTACGCCTCCGCCGGGAAGAAGCGGCCCCCTTCGATCCGGGTCGCGATCGGCCGGGGGAAGGCGCGGGCGCGGGTGAGCTGGGCGATGTAGGCGCGCGCGACCCGGGCCTGATCGGGCGTCTGCGGGAAGATCGCGGAGCGGTAGGACGGGCCGACGTCCGGGCCCTGCCGATCGACCTGGGTGGGATCGTGCGCGATCGCGAAATAGACGCGCAGCAGCGTCGCGTAGCTGACCCGGGCGGGATCGAAGGCGATGCGGATCGCCTCCGCATGACGGGTCTTCTCGGTGGAGACCGCGGCGTAATTGGCCTGGGCCGCCGCGCCGCCGGCATAGCCCGACGTCACGCCGCGCACGCCCTTCACCCGTTCGAACACCGCCTCCATTCCCCAGAAGCAGCCGCCCGCGAAGACCGCGACCTGCGCGCCCCTGGACGGCGGGACGTCGACCTGCGCGGCGGGAATCGGCACGGCCCGTTCCGCGCCGAGGGCAGAGGCGGCCGCGGGGAGGGCGAGAGCGGCGGCGAGCAAGCGAATGCGCATGGATGTTATATGGGCCTGAACGCCGCGCCCGCCACCCCTTGTCGAGGAGCCGGGCGAGGCGCGGAGGCGAGAAGGCGGCAGGAACTTGCCGCCCTGCCGGAACTTTTCTGCCGAAGACGCCGGTAACGGTAACGGCTTGGCTACCTAATCCCGCTACCTCGAGTCCCGGCGCTTCCGCACGGAAGCCTCGCGTATCCGAAGGTTTGCCCGCATGTTTCCCATCATCGGCATCGTCGTTCTGCTCGCCATGGTGTTCGGCGGTTTCGCGATCACCGGCGGCGCGCTCGGCCCCGTGATGCACGCGATTCCCCATGAAATGCTGATCATCGGCGGCGCGGCGCTGGGCGCGCTGATCATCGGCAATTCGGGCAAGGAGCTGAAGGCGCTGGGCGGCGGCGTCGCCAAGGTGTTCAAGGGCCCCAAGTACAAGAAGCAGGATTTCCTGGACGTCATCTTCCTGGTGTCGAAGCTGATGAAGATGCTGCGCACCGACGGCCCGATCGCGCTGGAGCCGCACGTCGAGGACCCCAAGTCCTCCGCGATCTTCGCCGAATATCCGCGGCTGCTCGCCGACCACACCTTGGTCAACCTGATCGCCGACACGCTGCGCCTGGTCGTGGTGTCGTCGGGGACGCTCGACGTGCACGCGGTCGAGGAGGTGATGGACAACGCGATCAAGACCCACCACCACGAGGTGGAGGGCCCGCACACAACGCTGACCTCGCTCGGCGACGGCCTGCC
>SXHP01000203.1 GCA_005773165.1 Sphingomonadales bacterium
ATGCCGGGGGCGGGCTCCAGCTCGTACATCGTCACGACGGGACCGGGGCGTACCTCCGTGATCGCGCCCTTGACGTGGAAGTCGTCGAGGACGTTCTCGAGCAGCCGCGCGTTGCGCTCCAGCGCGGCCTTGTCGACGACGGTCTTGGGCGCTTCGGGCGGCGGGGCGAGCAGCTCGATCGAGGGCAGGGTGTAGTTGTCGCGGAGGTCCAGGCGGGCCTGCGACTTGGGCTTGGCCGAAGGCGGCGCGCTGGGGCGGTCGGCGATGACCGGGGCGGGACGCGGATCGGGGGCGACCGCCGCGCGGGGTTCGACCGGCTTGCGGGTCAGCGTCAGCGGCTCCTCCTCCGCCTGCTCGCGCGGGGCTCGCCGCAGCCGCCAGTCGCGCGGCGAGAATTCGAGCTCCAGGCTGCGGCTCCAGACGATCACGCCCGCGACCGCCGCGGCGACGCCGACTCCGCGCGCCGCCCAGGTCTCGACCGTCGCGTCGCCCGCAAAACCGAGCGCCCAACGCACCGCGCCCGCGACCGACAGTCCGACAACGCCGCCCCAGCCCGCAGGCAGCGCAAGCACCGCGGCGTCGGAGACGAACGCCAGCGCGCTCGCCATCAGCGCGACGCCCAGGGTCGCCAACAGCAGCATGCGGCCCCAGCGCCCCGCGGGCAGATCACGCCACAGCCGCATGCCGACGATCGGCCCGACCGGCAGAAGCAGCGCGACCGCGGGGCCGAGCAGGGTGAGCAGCAGGTCCGCGATCCACGCGCCCGGCGGGCCCATCAGATTGCGCACCGCGGCACCCGACGCGGTGTTGATCGCGGGATCGCTGGCGCGATAGCCGGCGAGCGCCAGCGCCAGCGCCAGGGTGGCGGCGAAGATCGCTACCGCCGCGATCACCGCGCCGCTGCGCACCGCCCCCGCCTTCACCGTTTCGCGCCACAATGCGGGCTGCGCTCGGCTCGCCATCTCGATCACCTTGCTTGTCAGAAAACAGGCGGAATCATCCTACTCTGCCGGGCCGACGTCAAGGCGGGCGCATTGTGACGGCTCGCGCGGGAGACTAGGAGAGGGCGCATGCAGCGCTCCCCTCCCCGTCCCGACGTCCTCATCCTCGGCGGCGGGCTCGTCGGCATGACGCTGGCGCTGGCGCTCGACGCGCACGGCGTCGCGTCGGTCGTGGTGGACCCCGCCGATCCGGCGGTGACGCTGGCCCCCGCATTCGACGGGCGCGCGTCGGCGGTGGCGAGCGCGTCCGGGCGGATGCTCGATGCGATCGGGGTCGGCGCGCGGCTGGCGGGCAAGGGGTGCGCGATCGCGGCGATCCGGGTCAGCGACGGACTGGAGCCCGGGCGGCTCGACTTCGTGCCCGATGCGGAGAGCGGCGCGCTGGGGACGATGTACGAGAACCGCATCCTGCGCCGCGCTTTGTTCGAGGCGGCGAGCGAGGCGGCGCTGGTCGACGTGCGGATGAAGACGCGCGCGACGTCGGTGAAGCGCGACGCCGCGGGGGTGGTCGCGACGCTCTACGACGGCACGACCGTCTCCGCGCCGCTGCTGGTCGCCGCCGAGGGGCGCAACTCGCCGACGCGCGAGGCGGCGGGGATTGCGGTCGCGCGATGGCGCTACGACCATGCCGCGATCGTCGGCGCGTTCCACCATGAGCGGCCGCACGGGAACACCGCGTTCGAGATTTTCTATCCCGCGGGGCCGTTCGCGCTGCTGCCGCTGCCCGACGGCGACCTGGGGCATCGGTCCGCGATCGTGTGGACCGTCGCGGCGGCGGATGCGGCGGGAATGATGAAGCTCGGCGACCGCGGATTTCTGGCCGAAGCGAGCAAGCGGATGGGCGGCTTTCTGGGGGAACTGTCCGCGCCGAGCCCGCGCGCGAGCTATCCGCTCGGCTTTCACCACGCGGCGCGAATGACCGCGGAACGGCTGGCGCTGGTCGGCGACGCGGGGCACGGCATCCACCCGATCGCGGGTCAGGGGTTGAATCTGGGGTTCCGCGACGTCGCGACGCTGGCGGAGGTGCTGGTCGAGGGCAAGCGCCTGGGACTGGACCTGGGCGATGCGGCGCTGCTCGACCGCTACCAGCGGTGGCGCGGGGTCGACACGATGATGGTGGCGACGGCGACCGACACGCTGACCCGGCTGTTCGGCGTGCCCGGCCGGGCCGCGAGCGCGGTCAGGCGCTTCGGCATCTCCGCGGTCAACGCGATCCCGCCTCTGAAGGACCGCTTCATGGCCGAGGCGCGCGGCGAGGCGGGCGACCTGCCCAAGCTGCTGCAGGGCGTGCCGGTCTAGGCGCGGAAGGCTGCCGGAACGGCGCATCCCACACGGATGCGCCGCGCCCATGCGAAGTTGCCGAAGTTTGCGCATATCGCGTTCATTCGAAGCGCCGCGGCATAGAAGTAGAGGCTAAGGAGAGGCGTTTCGCATCTTCCGCCGTTCGTCGCGCTCGCGATGGCGGCACGCGTGATCGCGTGCTCGTCGCCGACGAGCCGTTACGTTTTTGCACCGATGAGAAAGAGCGATGGTCGGTGAACGACCGGTGTCGCGTCGATGGTGGCACGGTCGTTCGCTGTAGGACAGCCATGTTGATCAACACCGGCCTTGCCAGATCGGTAAGACCAATTTATCTGATCCTCACCATCGTCCGGCGCGCGAGAGTCGGCGACGCAGGGGCGCATAGGCGGAGAGGAGCTTGCTTGTGGCGACGGACGGGAAGCGGCTGGCCGAACACCCGACCTTCACGCGCCGCGGCGTGATGATCGGCGGCGCGGCGCTGGCGGCGGCGACGGCCGCGCACGTCGGGGCGCAGACCGGTCGTCCGGGTCGCATCCTGCTGCGTTCGGGATGGCAGATCGAGAACATCGGCGACGTGGCGCATACGCCGGGCATGCTCCGCTTGTTCGAGGAGCACCTGCCGGGGACGGAGGTCACCTTCTGGCCCTGGTACGACGAACTGCCCGACCATGAGCGGACCATGCTCCTCCGGCGCTTTCCGAAATTGAAGATCGTGCAGGGCAAGCTCGTCGACGGGCGCGCGACCACGCCGGAACTGGCGGCGGCGGTGGCGCAGGCCGACTTCCTGCTCCACAATTCGGGTCCCTATGCGCTGGCGTGGAAGGATCTGGACGCGTTCTCGGCGATGACCGGCAGGCCGTTCGGCGTGTACGGCGTGACGTACGGCCACTGGATCTTCGGCAATGAAGAGCGCGACACGCTGCGCCGCGCCCGCTTCGTCTATTTCCGCGACCGGGTGTCGCTCCGCAAGGCGCGGCTTGACGGCGTCGATGCCGCCGTCACCGACTTCTCCCCCGACGCCGCCTTCATGGCGGACCTCGCGGACGAGCGGGCGGGCGACGCCATCATCCGCCGCTTCGGGCTGCAGGACGGGCGCTTCTTCGTCTGCCTGCCCAAGCAGCGCTACACCCCCACCTGGCTGCACGTGCGCAAGAACCGGCCGATCGACGTGCGCCAGGAGGAGCGGAACAACGAAATGGCGGAGCTGGACCACGCTCCGTTGCGCGAGGCGATCGTCCGGCTGGTGCGCGAGGCGGGCCGTCAGGTGCTGATCGGCAGCGAAGACGAGACCGAAGTGCCGATCGGCAAGACCTGGCTGCTCGACCGCCTGCCCGCGGACGTGAAGCCGCGGGTGCACTGGCTGGAGCGGCCTTGGCGCCTGGACGAAGCGGTGGCGGTGTATCGCCGATCCGAAGCGCTGTTCGGCCACGAGATGCACAGTCCGATCATGTGCATCGGCCTGGGCGTTCCGGCGCTGGTCGGCCGCTGGGTCGAGCAGAGCAGCAAGGGCACGATGTGGAACGACATCGGTCTGCCCGAATGGCTGTTCAACATGGACTGCGAAGCCGACGCCAATCGGCTGCCGCAGACCGTTCTGGACGTCGCCCGCGACCCCGCCCGCGCCCGCGCCAAGGCGCAAGCGGCGCGGCAACGGGTGTTCACCCGCTTCGCGGAGACGATGAAGGTGGTCGCAGAGGCCAGCCGAGCCTCCGCCGCATAGGCTTCCGCCCCCGCCGGTCAGCCGCCTACTGCAGCGTCACGCGCTCGTCGCCGTCGTGACGGCCGAAGAACTGCATGAGCTGGACGATCAGCTCGGCGCGCTGCTCGATGTCGGGAGCTTCGAGGAGCGCCTGTTTGGCGGCGGTGTCGAAGGGGGCGATCTGGGCGATGCCGTTGACCAGAGCTTCGTCGTCGAGGCGGGCGACCGCGTTCCAATCGACCGCATAGCCCTGCGCCTCGGCGAAGCGCTTCGATTCGAGCTCGAGCGAGGCGCGCGAGCCGAGCGACAGCGTCTCGTCTGCGCCGACCGGGATCAGCTCGGCCTCGACCTGGCGGAACTGGGTGGCGACGTCGAGCTCGCGAAGAATGCGGAACAGCGCCACGCCTTCGAGCACGAGATTGTAGCGGCCGTCGTCGAGCGCCTCGACCTCCGCGATCCGGCCGACGCAGCCGAGGTCGAACAGTTCCGGCGGCTCGCCGGTCGCGGGACGCGGCTGGATCATGCCGATGCGACGGTCGCGCGCCATCGCGTCGGACACCATCGCGCGGTACCGCGGCTCGAAGATGTGCAACGGAAGGTGCATGCGCGGGAAGAGCAACGCGCCGGGAAGCGGAAAGACCGACAGCCGCGTGGTGGTGACCGCCGCGGTCATCCGAACAGGATCGCGGATAGGCGACGGCGCTGCGCCGACACCCAGGGGTCCATCAGCCCGACGACCTCGAACAGCTTGAGCAGGTGCGCGCGCGCCGCCCCTTCGTTCCAGTCGCGGTCGACCGCGATGATGTGGAAAAGGTTGTCGGCGGCGGCGTCGCGGTCGCCCGCCGCCATTTGCGCGGACGCGAGCTGAAAGCGCTTGTCGTGATCGTCCGGGTTCGCCGCGACCTCGGCGGCGAGCGCGGCATGATCGTCGACAGCGGGCGCGCTCTGCGCCAGCGCGAGCGCCGCCTTGGCGCGCTCTATGCCGGGGTCCTTGAGATCGGCAGGGAGCGCGGCGATCGCGGCCTCGGCTTCGTCGGTCTGTCCCGCCGCGACGAGCGCGCGGATGCGGCCGGAGAGGACCGCGGGGTGATCGGGGGCCATGTCGGCGAGCTGGTCGAAGATGGAGAGCGCACGCTCCGCATCGCCCTCCGCCAGCACCTGCTCGCCCATCGCGATCAGGGGCTCGAGTTCGGCCTCGGCGTCCGCGGCGGCGGACTGAACGGGGAGCTGCTTCAGCAGTTGGTCGAGCATCGCGCGCAATGCGCCTTCGGTGCGCGCGCTGGTCAGGTCGGCGACGAGCTGACCCTGGAACATCGCATAGACCGTCGGGATCGATCGGATCTGGAATTGCGACGCGATGAACTGATTCTTGTCGGTGTCGACCTTGGCAAGGACGACGCCCTTGTCGGCATAGGCCGCGGCGACCTTCTCCAGCACCGGGGTCAGCGCCTTGCACGGCCCGCACCACTCCGCCCAGAAATCGATAATGACGAGGGCGGTCATCGACGGCTCGACGACGTCGCGGCGGAAATCCTCCACCGCGGTCTTCTGGTCGGGGGTCATGCCGAGTGTAGCCAAGATGCGCTCCTTTGCGTGCGCCGTCCTATCTGGGGCGGCGCGGGCGTCAATGGAAGTCCCGCGGCTGCCGAGAGGATGCGTCGGCCGGGAGGTTTCGGGATGCTCCATCCGATTCGCCGTCGTGGGCGAATCCGAGATCGCGGGGCTTGCAGGCGTCGGGGGCCGCTGCTAATGGCCGCGCCTCACCCGCCCGGACCCGTCCGGGCCATGGCGCCAGAGCGGGCGTAGCTCAGGGGTAGAGCACA
>SXHP01000204.1 GCA_005773165.1 Sphingomonadales bacterium
CGCTTCGTACAACGTCGGGCTGTCGCAGCGCCGCGCCGACGCGGTCAAGGCGTACCTGTCGTCGCGTGCGATCCCCGAGACGGTGATCTCGACCGAAGCGTTCGGCGAGAGCCGCCCGCGGGTCGACACCGCCGACGGCGTCCGCGAAGTGCAGAACCGCCGCGTGGAAGTCACCTACGGTCCGGGTTCGGGCCAGTAAGCGACTCCCTCACGGGACGCGAGAATGGGGAGGTCGGCCTTTGGGCCGGCCTCCCTTTTTCTTTGGGGGCGCGGGCGCATTCGCGGAGGGCGCTGTTCGCGCGCCGGCAGATGCGCCGCGGCACCGTGGTGTGGGGGTTCGCTCATGCGGCGTGCGGTGGCGGGGCCCGGGTCCCTCGGCTTGTCGGGAACGCCTTCACTCCGCCGCTGTGGTAGGTTCAGGCCTTGTGCGGGCGATGCGCTTGATCGTTCAGCGGCATCGCTTGGCCGACGGCTGGACCCCGGAACAAGTCCGGGGTGACGAAGGGATGGCCGATCGGACGGAATCAAGGCCGCTAAGCGGTCAGGGTCCCCGCCAGCCACTCCGGCATCACCGCATCCCTCAGCGCTTCGACGCGGCGGTGAGTGACCATTAGGCCGAGGTCGGGATAGCGGACGCGGGCGCGCGTGTCCGCCTCGTCGAGGGGAGCGACGACGAGCCGCCGATTCACCTTGCTGCGATAGTGCATGCGCGCGGTGTTCTCCTGGCCGACGTAGCAGCCCTTGGCGAAGTCGACGCCGTTCAGCTCGCCGGCGTTGCATTCGAGCCAGAGCGTTTCGCCCGAGCCGAGCTCGGCTGAACCTTCGCAGACGCCTTGCGCGAGGCGGTGCGCGCGCCAGCCCTCGGCGGCGTCGCCCGGCGGCGCGAGCCAGCGCCATCCCAGCGCCGCCAGCCGCGGGTCGGGCGATGCGCCGTCATGCGGGTCGGCGGACCAGTGGACCGCAAGCGCGTCCTCCCGCTCGATCGCGATCGCCCGGCGGAGGCGGTACATGCTCAGGCGCTTCGCGAGCGCGTCGGCCCCTTCCGCTTCGCAATCGATCAGGACGGCGTCGCCATCGGCCCACAGGATAAGGTCGAACAGCGCCTTGCCCTGCGGCGTCAGCAGCGCGGTCCAGCGCGGCAGCGGACCCTGCGTATCGACGGTGAGCAGCCCCTGGAGAAAGCCGCGCGGATCGTCGCCCGCCAGCCGAAGCAGCGCGCGGTCATTAAGGGTGGTTCCGGGCATGCCGCCCAAGTAAGCATCCCGGCATGGATGCCCAACCCCAAACGCTCACGATCCGCCGCCCCGACGACTGGCACTGCCACCTGCGCGACGGCGCGATGCTGCGCGCGGTGGCGCCCTCTACCGCGCAGGTGTTCGCGCGGGCGATCGTCATGCCGAACCTGCAGCCGCCGGTGACGACGATCGCCGCGGCGGCGGCGTACCGGGAGCGCATCCTCGCCGCGCTGCCCGACGATGCGCGCTTCACGCCGCTGATGACCGGCTACCTGACCGACGACAGCGATCCGGCGGAGGTGGTGCGCGGCTATGAGACGGGCGTTTGGGCAGCGGCGAAGCTCTATCCTGCGCATGCGACGACCAATTCGGCGCACGGCGTGACGTCGGTCGCGCACATCCGCCCGGTGCTGGAGGCGATGCAGCGGGCCGGCATGCCGCTGCTGATCCACGGCGAGGTGACCGATCCCGCGGTCGACATCTTCGATCGCGAGGCGGTGTTCGTCGACCGGGTCGCGACGCCGCTGATCCGCGACCTGCCCGAGCTGAAGGTGGTGCTGGAGCATATCACGACCGAGGAGGCGGCGACGTTCGTCGCGGACGGCCCCGCGACGCTGGCGGCGACGATCACGCCGCAGCATCTTCACTTGAACCGCAACGCGCTGTTCGCGGGCGGCATCCGGCCGCACGCTTATTGCCTGCCGGTGTTGAAGCGCGAGCGGCACCGGGCGGCAGTGCGGCGGGCGGCGACGTCCGGCTCGGCGAAGTTCTTCCTGGGCACCGACAGCGCGCCGCATGCGGTGGGGGCCAAGGAGTCCGGGTGCGGGTGCGCAGGAATCTTCAATGCGCCGGTCGCGCTGGAAAGCTATCTGGCGGTGTTCGAGGCGGAAGGCGCGATCGACCGGTTCGAAGCGTTCGCCAGCGAGCATGGCGCGCGCTTCTACGGCCTGCCGCTGAACGAGGGCGTGGTGACGCTGGTGCGCGAGGCGCAGGACGTGTCCGAACGGACGGCGGAGGTCGTGCCGTTCCATGCGGGCGAGCGGCTCGCGTGGCGGGTCGCAGCCTAGCCTAGCCCAAGCGGCGCTCGATCGCGGTCCACAGGCCCGCCACCGCGCGCGCCGCCGGGCTGGCGGGGGCGAACGCGCCGAGCGGGCGGCGGCGGGTCGCGACCTGCTCGACCACGCTCGCCATCGGAATGACCGGCCAGCCGGGATCCGCGGCGAGCGCATGGAGGTGGACCGCGCGGCGGCGGTCGGCCATCGCGAACACCGGCAGCATCGCGGGACGGCGCTTGCCCGCGGCGGCAAGGTGCGCGGCGAGGTCTTCGAACGCGCGGCGCGACAGCGGCGACGGGATCACCGGCACGACGATCGCATCGGCGGCGCGGACGACCTGCTCGGCCACCTCGGTGAGCCCGGGCGGGCAGTCGAGCACCACGCAGTCGTAGCGCGCGGCGAGCGCCTCCAGCAGCCGCTCCAACCGACGCTTCTTGCCGAGCGCGGCGAACAGGCCGTCCAGTCCGCGCAACGAGGCGTCGGCGGCAAGCAGATCGAGGCGTGCGACGCCGGTCGGGCGGATCAGGCGATCGGGCGCGGCGTCGCGGGTGAAGACCGCGCGCGCCTGCGCCGCCTGCGGCCGGTCGCCGCCGAGCAGATAGGTGGCGGCGCCCTGCGCGTCGAGATCCCACAACAGGGTGCGACGCGCGGACAGCGTCGCCGCGCACCAGGCGAGGTTGACCGCGAGCGTGGTCTTTCCGACGCCGCCCTTGGGACTGTAGACCGCGACCGTGCGCATGGTTGAGCGGTTCTAGCGCAACCGGTCGAGCTTGTCCGGTGTCGTGGGTGTTCCGAACTGGGCCGGCAGCGCGCGAAGCCCTCTGCGCTGCGTCGCGCCCGCCGCTGCGCCTAGAAGGGCAGCCACCGGCTCTTTTGCGTGAAGTTCATGTAGCCGACGTTGACCCCCGCGCGCCAGCCGACCCCCAGCCGCACCGGGATCAGCACGATGTTGCCGCGGCGGAGATAGGTCGCGGCGAACCCGCCGACCGCGTACAGGCGGCCCTCCGCCGCGGGGAAACGGTGAAACAGCTCGGCGGTGTCGTACAGGTTGTAGACGAGCACGAAGACCTTGTTGGCGTCGCCGCCGACGTCGAAGCCGATCGACGGGCCGGTCCAGTAGACCGGCTGTTCGCCCTCCACCTTGTGGCTCATCACGCCCGAGCCGTAGCGCAGCCCGACGACAAAGGCGCCCGAAGCCTCGCGCCCAGCGATATAGGCGCTGGGCTGGCCCTGTTCCTTCAGGATCTTCTCGAGCAGCCCGGCGAGCCCCGCCGCGCCCTTGCCGAAGACGCCTTCGCCCGCGGCGATGAGGTCGTCGCGCTTGTAGGTCGTCTCGGCCGAGGTCGCGGCCTGCGCCTGCGCGTCCCCACTCGTCTGGTGAGCGGGGGCAGGGCGGGGCGCGGTTTCGGGCGCAGCCGCTTCCTCGAGCGGGGGAGGCGTGGGCGTCGGCGTCGGGCTGGAGCGCGGCGCGGGGGTCGCGAGGTCGCCGTCGATCGCGCGGTTAGGGTCGATCGTCGTCACCTGCGCCAGAACCGGCGACGCCACGAGCGCGCCGATCATCGCCAACCCGACCAGAACCTTGCGCATCACCGAACCCCCTCGCCACACCCGAACGCTTGCCATGCGCATTAACCAGCGATCGCCTGTCCACGCAATGAACGCGCGCGCCTTTGCGGCGGTTGATCGCCCCGATCCACCCCGCTATAGCCCGCGTTCGCGCCGCATCCGGAGACGTGGGTGAGTGGCTGAAACCAACGCTTTGCTAAAGCGTCGTACGGGAAACCGTACCGAGGGTTCGAATCCCTCCGCTATGAAAACCGTTCGCATGAAGATTGATGTTCAAAGCCCAAACGCGAAGCCGATCGGGCGGATCGATGTCAAGCGCGTTGAGGCAACGACCGAG
>SXHP01000205.1 GCA_005773165.1 Sphingomonadales bacterium
ATGAGCGGTTCATCGGCATTTTGATCGAGCATTTCGCCGGGCGTCTGCCGGTGTGGCTGGCGCCGGTGCAGACGGTGGTCGCGACGATCGTGTCGGACGCGGACGATTACGCGCTTCAGGTCGCCGCCGAACTGGCGAAGGCGGGGTTGCGGGTCGAGACCGACCTCAGGAACGAGAAGATCAACTCCACGGTCCGCGAGCACAGCCTCGCCAAGGTTCCGGTCCTGCTCGTCGTCGGCAAGCGCGAGGCGGACGAGGGCGCCGTCGCGGTGCGGCGGCTGGGCAGCCAGGGGCAGGAGGTGGTCGCGCTGGCAGGCATGATCGAGCGGCTGACGGCGGAGGCGACGCCGCCCGATCTGTGCTAGGATCACGCCATGACCGTCTTTCAGGACATCCAGGCAGGCAACCTTCCCACGCGGCTCAGTGTCGACGACGTCTACGCTCTCACGGAAGCAGGCGTGTTCCGCGAGAACGAGAATTTCGAACTGATCGACGGGGAGATCGTGCCGATGGCGGCTGCGAAGGCGAACTGGCACGAGATCATGAAGTCGCGGCTGACCCGTGCGCTGGTCCTCTCGCTGCCGGATCATGCCCGGCTTTTCGTCGAACCCTCCGTGACCTTGGCGCCGGCCATGCTGGTCGAGCCGGACCTCGCAGTTTGGCGAAACGGCGGATTGCCGCGTGAGATGCGGGGCCCCGACCTGCTGCTCGTGATCGAGGTCGCGGACTCGTCGATCGGCTATGACCTTCGCGTGAAGGCGCCGATTTATGCAGGGCACGGGGTGCGCGATTATTGGGTGGTTGATGCGGTGCGGCAGACGATCCGAGTCCACCGCGCGCCGTTTGAGGGTCGGTATCGCGACGTGCAGGAGTTCGAAGCCCATGATCGCGTCGCGGCGCTCCTGCTGGACAGCGTTGCGATCCAACTCGATACGCTTGACTGACCGCCTTCTAAATCGCCGCGACTTGGCCTATATGTCGCGGTGAACAACCACAGGAGCAAACCCCATACGTCCTCCCACGATGCGCCGGCCGATGCAGGCGCCGCCGATGAACGGCCCGCGATTCAACGAGTTCATTCAGAGCCCCAAGGTCCGCGTGATCGACCATGAGGGCGAGAATCTGGGCGTGATGTACACGCGCGAGGCGATCGCGCAGGCCGCCGAGATCGGGCTGGACCTGGTCGAGGTGTCGCCCAACGCCGACCCGCCGGTCGCCAAGTTCCTGGATGTTGGCAAGTTCAAGTACGAGGCGCAGAAAAAGGCGAACCTCGCGCGCAAGTCGCAGAAGACGCAGGAGATCAAGGAGATCAAGATGCGTCCGAACATCGACGACCACTATTACGACACCAAGATGAAGAAGGTGCACGAGTTCATCGAGGAGGGCGACAAGGAGAAGGTCACCATGCGCTTCCGCGGTCGCGAGCTCAGCCACGGATCGCTCGGCATGGCGGTGCTTCAGCGCGTCGCGGAGGCGACCGCCGAGATCGCCAAGGTGGAGGCCTATCCGCGGATGGAAGGCCGCCAGATGCTGATGGTGCTCGCGCCCAAGTGATCGCCGGCGGACCCCGGGCGCGGTCCGGGGTCCCTTCGATTGCAGCGCGGGCCCCGCGTCAGGTGTGACTCAAAGGCGACACTCCCTTCGAAAACCTGCGGGCGGCGCAATAATCCATAGACGCGCTCCTCGTTCGCGGCCAACCTCTCCACGATACTCATAATTCTAAATGGTATTTGGAGAGTAATGCCGATGCGTGCCGCCGCATTCCTGTTGTCCGTCGCCGCCACCGCATTCGCGGTCCCCGCCTTTGCGCAGGACACGGCGCCCGCCGATCCGGTCCAGCAGACCGCGCCCACGCCCGACACCGACGCCGCGTCGACCACGCAGGCGGGCGAGGACACGATCGACGACATCGTCGTCACCGCGCAGGGCCGCGCGCAGGCGCTCGCCGACGTGCCGGTCGCGGTCTCCGCGATCAGCGCCGAGACGCTGCAGAATTCGGGCGCGAACGACATTCGCCAGTTGAACCAGGTCGCGCCGTCGCTGCTCGTGTCGTCGACGGGTTCGGAGGCCAACGGCTCCGCGCGTATCCGCGGCATCGGCACCGTCGGCGACAATCCCGGGCTGGAGAGCTCGGTGGCGGTGTTCATCGACGGCGTCTACCGCTCGCGTTCGGGCATCGGCCTCAACGAGCTCGGCGAGATCGACCGGGTCGAGGTGCTTCGCGGTCCGCAGGGCACGCTCGGCGGGCGCAACTCGTCGGCGGGCCTGATCAGCATCATCAGCAAGGCTCCGTCGTTCACCCGCTTCAGCGCGGGCGGCGAGGCGACCTACGGCAATTATGATTTCGTCCGCCTGGCGGGCAACGTCAACGTGCCGCTCGGCGAGACCGTCGCGGCGCGGGTCGACGGCGTGTACGTCCGGCGCGACGGCTTCTACAACGATCCGGCGAACAACACCGACGTCAACGACCGCAACCGCTATTTCGTGCGCGGCCAACTGGCGTTCGAGCCGACTAGCGACATCCAGATTCGGCTGATCGGCGACTACACCTACCGCGACGAGAAGTGCTGCGCGGCGATCTATGTCGACAGCTCGGTCAATCAGCAGATCGGCAACCTGAACGAGCCGGTGCCGTCGGTGAACGCAGGATTGGCGACGTTCGGGACGGGCAACAACATCGTCAACGTGGTGACCGCGCTCGGCCAGCCGCTCGCCCGGATCAACCGCGCGGGCTACGACCGGACGATCTCGACCACGCCCGGACGCAGCTTCCGCGGCGAGACCGAGGATTACGGCTTTTCGGGTCAGGTCGATTGGGATCTCGGCGGCGCCAAGCTGACCTCGATCACCGCCTATCGCAACTATCGCGCGGACCAGGGGTCGGACACCGATTACAGCACGGTGGACATCCTGTACCGGGCCGCGAACGGCAATTCGTCGCGCCAGTTCAAGACCTTCACCCAGGAGGTGCGCCTCCAGGGCACGCTGTTCGAGGACAAGTTCGACTGGCTGGTCGGCGGCTTCTACGCCGACGAGCGGCTGCGCGTGACCGACAATCTGCGGTTCGGCGCGCAATACGGCCGCTTCGCGACGTGCCGCGCGGTGTCGGGCGGCGCGCTGGCGGCAGGCTTCTCGCCGACCTCGCCGGGCTGCATCGCGGCCCCCGTGCGCGGCGCGATCGCCGCGGGCCTCACCGCGCTCGGCGCCGCGGGTCCGACCTTTCTGGCGGCGTTCGACCGCCTGGACACCGTCAATGACCGCGGCTCGACGCTGGACGTCTACAATCAGAACAGCCGCAACTATGCGTTCTTCACCCACAACATCATCCACGTGCTGGACAATGTCGATCTGACGCTGGGCGCGCGCTACACCAACGAGCGCAAGCGCTTCAATGCGACCTTCGGCAACGACAACACCGCCTGCGTCGCGCAGCAGGCCGCGCTCGCGCCGTTCCTCACCGGCCCGCTCGCCGCCACCGCTGGCGGAATCATCGGGCTGACTTGCCAGGGCAATTCGACCTCCGAGCTGAACGGCGTCCGCATCCGCGACACGCGCAGCGAAGACCAGCTCACCGGCACCGCGATCCTGTCGTGGAAGCCGATCGACGACCTGCTCGTCTACGGCAGCTACTCGCGCGGCTACCAGGCCGGCGGCTTCAACCTCGATCGTTCGGCGTTGAAGTCCCCCGTCGTGTCCTTCGCCAGCGTCGGCGGGGCGCAGGCGCTGACCGGCAATCTCCAGTTCGACGCCGAGACGGTGAACGCCTATGAGCTCGGCGCGAAGTACGCGACCGGACCGTTCTCGCTCAGCGTCGCGGCGTTCCGCCAGGATTTCAGCAACTTCCAGCTGAACACCTTCGACGGCACGGTGTTCATCGTCCAGAACGTCAACGGCTGCGGGACCAGCCTGAACAACGCCGATCGTGACGCAAGCGCGACCACGGGCGCGTGCGCGGCGGACGACGTCGGCTACGGCGTCAGGGCGCAGGGCGTGGAGCTGGAGGCGTCGCTGGTCCCGGTGCGCGACTTCCGCGTGACGCTGGGCGCCACCTTCGCCGACACGACTTATCGCAATAATCTGGTCGGCAACAGCCGGGGCGCTCCGCTCAATCCCGCGCTGCGCGTGCTGCCCGATCAGCAGCTCTCCAACGCGCCGGGGACCGTCGTGACGAGCTCGGTCGCGTTCACGCCCGAGCTGGGCAGCAGCGGGATGTCCGCGCTGTTCTACGTCGACGGACGCCTGACCAGCGACTTCAACACCGGCTCCGATCTGTTCCCGCAAAAGGCGCAGGACGGCTTCGCGCTGTTCAACGCGCGCATCGGACTGCGTGGGCCGAATGAGCGCTGGGCAATCGAGTTCTGGGGGCAGAACATCTTCAACAAGGACTATGCGCAGGTCGCGTTCAACTCGCCGTTCCAGGCGGGCGTGACCGCCGCACCTTTCGTCGACCCGCAATATCCCGGCGGGCGTCAGCTGTTCTCGCAGTTCCTGGCCGAGCCGCGGACCTATGGCGTGACGCTGCGCGGCACGTTCTAGACCGCTGCGCTTTGCTTGAAAGGGCCGGCTCGCACCACGCGGGCCGGCCCTTTTTCATGGCTACGCAGCCAGTTCCTCCGGCGCGCCCGCGGCGGCCGCGAGCAGACGGCGCTCCAGAACCTTCAGCCGGACGGGATTGTCGATCCGGTCGCCGGTCAGGTCGGTCAGGTAGAAGATGTCCACCGCGCGCTCACCATAGGTGGCGACATGCGCGGAATGGACGGTCACCTTCGACTGGAACAGCGCATGCGCGAGCTGGTTGAGCAGCGCGGGGCGATCGCGCGCGTTGACCTCGACCACCGTGAAGCGGTTCGACGCGCGATTGTCGATCAGCACGTTGGGCGCGATCTCGAACGCCTCGGCGCGGTGGCGTGAGAGCGGGCGCGCGGTCAGCCGGTCGGCGAGCTGGCCGCGGTTGGCGAGCGCGTCGTCGATCCCGCGCCTCAACCGGTCAAGCTGCTGGGCGTCGTCGAAGGGGCGTCCGACCGGGTCCTGCACCAGGAAATTGTCGATGGCCATGCCGTCGCGCGTCGTGTGGATGCGCGCGTCGATGATGTTGCCCCCCGCCAGGTGGATCGCGCCCGCGATTCGGTAGAACAGCCCCGGGTGATCCGCGGCGTAGATCGAGACGAGGGTCGCGCCGCGCTCGGGATAGACCTGCGCGTCGATCGCCAGCGGCATGCCGCTCGCCGCCGCCATCAGCCGCGCGTTGTGCGCCAGCACGTCGTCGGGCTCGGCGACCCAATAGGGTTCGGGAAGGCGGCGGACGTGCGCGGCGAACGCGGCGTCGTCCCAGCCGAGCGCGGCGCACAGCGCGGCCTGCTTGGCGGCGATGCGCTCGCCGCGGCCCTTCTGCTTGTGGCCGAGGCGCAGCACTTCCTCGGCCGCTTCGTAGAGCGTCGCGAGCAGCTGGCGCTTCCACCCGTTCCACACGCCGGGCCCGACCGCGCGAATGTCGACCACGGTCAGCAGCATCAGCAAGCGCAGCCGTTCCGGGCTCTGCACCACCTCGCAGAAGTCGAGGATCGTCTTGAAATCACTGAGATCGCGCTTGAACGCGGTCGCCGACATCAGCAGGTGCCAGCGGACCAGCCACGCCGCGGTCTCGGTCTCGGCGGGGGTCAGGCCCAGCCGCGGGCACAGCCGGCGCGCGACCTCTGCGCCGCGCACCGAGTGGGCGGCGGCGCGGCCCTGGG
>SXHP01000025.1 GCA_005773165.1 Sphingomonadales bacterium
AGCGGCTGCTCGCCTTCGCACGCAAGCAGGACCTGCGTCCCGAGGCTGTCGACTTGCCGCAGCTTGTCCACGGCATGACCGAAATGCTCCAGCGTTCGCTGGGGCCGATGATCCGCGTCGAGACCCGGTTTCCGCTGGATCTGCCCCCGGTTCACGCCGACGGCCACCAGCTCGAACTGGCGCTCCTCAACCTGGCGGTGAACGCCCGCGATGCGATGCCGGAGGGCGGCAAGCTGGAGGTGAGCGCATCCGCCGATGACCTCCCCGAACGCAACCCGGCAGGGCTGCCGCGCGGACCCTATGTCCGGCTCAGCCTGACCGATCACGGCGAGGGGATGGACGAGGCGACGCTGCAACGCGCGACCGAGCCTTTCTTCACGACCAAGGGCGTGGGGAAGGGGACCGGTCTGGGCCTGTCGATGGTGCATGGGCTGGCCGCGCAATCCGGCGGCAAGCTGCTGATCCGCAGCCATGTCGGCATCGGCACGACGGTCGACCTGTATCTGCCCGCCACCGTCCGCGCGTCGAGCGAGCATCGGGCGGAGAGCGCCCGGCCGGTTGAGCAGGCGACGGAAACGCTCGACGTGCTGGTGGTCGACGATGATCCGCTGGTGCTGGCGAACACCGCGGCGATGCTGGAGGACCTGGGTCATTCGGTGCGGCTGGCAGTTTCAGGGGAAGACGCGCTGGACCAGCTCGCGCGCGACCCGCACGTCGACCTGATCGTAACCGATCAGCTGATGCCGCGAATGACAGGCTCGCAATTGGCGCGCCACGTTCGGCTGGGCGCGCCCAACATGCCGATCCTGATCGTGAGCGGCTTCACCGAATTCGAAGCGAGCGAAGCCGGACGATTTCCGATGCTGTCCAAGCCCTTCGACCGCGACGCGCTGTCGCGCGCGATCCGGGACGTCAGCCGACCTGCCACGGTGGTGCCGTTTCGCCGTAAGGAAGCCAGCTGAGGCGCTTGGCCTGAGATCCTCACCCGCGTCGAAAGTCCATGCGCCGCATGTCTCACGTGCCGCTGGTGACCCCTACGGGACTCGAACCCGTGTTGTCGCCGTGCGAGGGCGACGTCCTAGACCGCTAGACGAAGGGGCCGTTGCTCGGCGGAAGCGCGCCTCTACGGTGCGGGATCGGGTGCGTCAAGCGGCTCGCGCGGGGCGAGAGCGTGGAGCGCCTGGGTAGGCGCGCCGAGCACCGCGGCGCGCGCGCGCAGGCTCGCCTGGAGAAACGTGGTGGGCTGCGCCATGAAGCGCCGGGGAGTGGTGCCGAGGAACGCGCGCGCGTCGCGCAGGAAGTGCGACGCGTCCCAGTAACCGTCGCCCAGCGCCGAATAGTCGAGCACGTCGCCCGCCAGGACCAGTCGCGTGAACACCCGGAGGAATCGCGCGCGCAGCAGCAGCATCTTGGGCGGAAAGCCGAAGTGCCGCGCCGATAATCGCCGCAGCGAATGGGGCGGCAGCTGAAGCGTGCGGGTCAACTCGCCGAGACCCTCCACCCCGTCGTCGACGATCAGCTCCATGAGCTTGCGGATCTGCGCCGAATCGGGGTGCGGAGGGCCGAGCCGGCGCGCGAAGAAGGCGTCGAGCGCGGGCTTGACCTCACCATCGCGATCGGTCGCGGCCAGCGTCGCGCGCAGCCCCTCGGCGAGCTCCGACGACGCCGCCTCGGCGAGCGGGACCACGCGGTCGCGGTAATCGCTCGCGGCGCGTGGGAACAGCCTGGACCAGCCGAGCGCGCTCACGCCGATGCCGACCATCACGCCGCCGCGCGTGACCGCGCGCATCGCCTGGCTGGTGGGGCCGAACAGGGTGACTTCGGGTAGGGGCGAATAGGTTCGACGCCGGATCGTCAGGTCGATCGGCCCGGCGCCCAGCGTGACCCGGATGTTCGCGGTCCCCGGCAGGAACCAGTCGATGCGCTCGTCCGACCTGTCCGCGGCGTAGACGTGATAGCCGGTGATCGAATCCGCGATCGCCGGATCAGGCTCGTCGTAGCGGATTGAGAGCCCTCCCGGCATCGTGAACACCGAAGGGGGTACGTCCGGCGTTGCGGTGCCCCCTCCGATCACGCGGCCTGCCTGCGCTCCTTCAGCTCCGCATTGAGCATCTCGGCGAGAAGAAAGGCGAGCTCCAGGCTCTGTCCGGCGTTCAGCCGGGGGTCGCAATGGGTGTGATAGCGATCGGCAAGGCTCTGTTCGGTGACCGCCACCGCGCCGCCGGTGCATTCGGAGACGTTCTGCCCGGTCATCTCGGCATGGATGCCGCCCGCGAACGAACCTTCGGCCCGGTGCACCGCGAAGAAGCCGCGCACCTCGGCGAGAATGCGGTCGAAGGGGCGCGTCTTATAGCCGTTCGCCGCCTTGATGACGTTGCCGTGCATCGGATCGCAGCTCCATACCACCGGATGCCCTTCGCGCTGCACCGCGCGGACCAGCTTCGGCAGCCCCGACTCGATCTTGTCGTGGCCGTAGCGGGTGATCAGCGTCATCCGGCCGGGAATCCGCGCCGGGTTGAGCGTGTCGAGCAGGCGGAGGAGCGCGTCGGGCTCCAGCGTCGGGCCGCATTTCATCCCGATCGGATTGCCGATGCCGCGCAGGTATTCGACATGCGCCGACCCTTCGAACCGCGTCCGG
>SXHP01000206.1 GCA_005773165.1 Sphingomonadales bacterium
GAAGCCCCATTCGTTGTCGTACCAGCTGACGACGCGCACCAGTTTGCCGTCGATCACCGCGGTCTCCAGGCTGTCCACGGTCGACGACGCGGACGTGTGCTGGATGTCGATCGAGACGAGCGGCTCGTCGGTGTATTCCAGGATGCCCTTCAGCCGATCGGTCTCCGACGCGGCCTTGAGGATAGCGTTTACCTCCTCCTTGGTCGTGTCGCGCGCGGGCTGGAAGGTCAGGTCGACTAGGCTGCCGTCGGGCACCGGCACGCGGATGGCCGACCCGTCGAGCTTGCCCTTCAATTCGGGCAGCACCTCGCCGACCGCGCGCGCCGCGCCGGTGGTGGTCGGGATCATCGACATCGCGGCGGCGCGGGCGCGGCGCAGGTCGGGGTGGATCTGGTCGAGAATCTTTTGATCGTTGGTATAGGCGTGAACCGTGGTCATCAGCCCGCGCTCACTGCCGATCGCGTCGTTCAGCACCTTGGCGACGGGGGCCAGGCAGTTGGTCGTGCACGACGCGTTCGACACGATCGTGTGCTCGGCGGTCAGCTTGTCGTCGTTGACGCCGTAGACGACCGTCAGGTCGACGTTCTTGCCCGGCGCCGAAATCAGCACCTTCTTCGCGCCCGCGTCGATGTGCTTCTGGCACGAAGCGCGGTCGGTGAAGAAGCCGGTGCACTCCAGCACCAGCTCGACCCCGAGCTCCTTGTGCGGCAGGTTAGCGGGATCGCGCTCGGCGGTGACGCGGATGCGCTTGCCGTCGACCACCAGATCGTTGCCCTCCGCCGCCACGGTGCCCGGCCAGCGGCCGTGGATGCTGTCGCGGCTGAACAGCCAGGCGTTCGACTCGGCGTCGGCGAGATCGTTGATCGCGACCAGTTCGAGGTCGCCGCCACGCTCCAGCATCGCGCGCGCCACGAGGCGCCCGATGCGCCCGAATCCGTTGATCGCAACCTTGACCGTCATCGCCCGTCCCCCATGCCTGTTAAAAGATCGCCTGTCGGAAGTCGCGGTCGCCTTTCGAGCGCGGGTGCGCGCCTGTCAACCGCATGCGGGCTTGCCGGGATGGGACAGGATGCTATCGCTCCGCCACGATGGATACGAACTCCCCGTCCGCGGTCGACCGCATTGACGCGGCGATCGCGCGGATCGAAGCGCAGATTTCCGCGCGCGCCGAGGCCGGCGATGCGCTCGCCCGTCGCCATGCTGCGCTCAAGGCGCGGATGGCCGAGGCGGTCGCCGCGCTCGACGACGTGATCGCACGCGAGAGCGCGGGCTGATGGCCGAGGTCACGCTCTCCATCGGCGGCCGTCCCCACCGCGTCGCTTGCCGCGACGGCGAGGAACCCCGGGTACGTGCGCTGGGGCAGATGCTCGAAGCTCGCTGGGCGGGCGCGGCCAAGGTATCCGGCGGCAGCGCCGAGCGGGCGTTCCTCTTCGTCGCGCTGATGCTCGCCGACGACCTCGACGAGGCCGAGCGCCGGCCGCCGGTCGGTTCCGCGGTCAGCGAGGATGCGCTGAGCCGCATCGCCGACCGCCTCGAATCGCTCGCGAGCGCCCTTGAGCAGACGCCGTCCACGCCCTAGATAGGCCTTGGCGGGTTCTGCCCGGTATCGAGCCTTTATTATCCCTGAGGCTATTCATCATCCAAAGGGGGCTGTCCCTGCCCGGACCCTGGTCCGACGTACATGGTCCCCACCTGACGTACCGTGCGTCAGTGGATAACCCGGCACACGGCCAAGGTGGTTCCCGCCACCGCGCAGCGCGCACGACGCCAGCGAAGCTGACGACGAGACGCGCAAGCGCGGCCAGCGTCGGCTCGCCGACGACTGACGACTCGGCTTTGCCGCGGCGCGCTCGTTGATGACCGACAAGCGCGCCCTCCGCGCCCGCATGCGCGGCCTTCGCCTGGGCTTCACCGGCGCAACGGTCTCTACCCCCCCCGCGCTCCACGCGCGCTTCGTGCCCGGCGGGATCGTCGCATCCTACATGCCGATCGCGGGCGAGATCGATCCTGCGCCCCTGGTCGCGGCGGCGCGCGGCGCGGGATGCCGGATCGCGCTGCCTCACGTGGTCGACCGCCCCACGCCGATCCGCTTTCTCGCCGCGGACGGTCCGCTGGTCAAAGGGCCGTTCGGACTGACCCAGCCCGCTACTGACGCCGAGCGGCTGGCGCCGAGCGTCATCCTCGCCCCGCTGGTCGCGTTCGACCGCGCGGGCAACCGGCTGGGCTGGGGCGCTGGCCATTATGACCGTGCGTTCGCGGAACACCCGAACGCGTGGCGCGTCGGGGTGGCCTGGTCCGTGCAGGAGGTCACAGCGTTGACCCCCGATCCCTGGGACGTGCCGCTGCACGCAATCTTGACCGAGAAGGAGTGGATCGAACCGTGACACCGAGCTGGCGCAAGCCTGTGGGAGCGCTGATCATTCTGGCGCTGATCGTGCTGTGGTGCGTCCTGGTCGCGAGCCTGTCGGGTGTTGTCGGACGGCTGCACTGGGCGGTGCAGGCGGTGTTCTATCTGGTCACGGGGATCGTGTGGATCACGCCGATGCGGCCGTTGTTGTTATGGATGGAGACGGGGCGGTTTCGGTAGCGGCTCGGGCCGGGCAGCGCCGCGGCAAAGCCGCGTCGTCAGTCGTCGGCGAGCCGACGCTGGCCGCGCTTCCCTGTCTCGCGCACAGCTTCGCTGTTTGCGTGCATGCTGCGCGTGGCGCGAGTGACGGGGCTCGAACCCGCGA
>SXHP01000207.1 GCA_005773165.1 Sphingomonadales bacterium
AAGAAAGCAAAACGTTTAAAGGTCGCAGAGATCTTTTTCGTTCAGATCATCGCGACCGCGGCAAAGGCTTCGTTCACCTCGTACAGGTCGACGTCGCCGGTCGACCAGCCTGCGCGCTCAAGCGCCTTGCGCATGGCGAAGACCGGGGCGGTGGTGAAGCGAGCGGGCTCGTGCGCATGCGCGGCGTGGGCGACGACGCGAGCAATCGGCTCCAGGCCGAGCCGGTCGGCGACGCTCATCCGAGTCATCACCAGCGCCGCCGCGCCGTCGGAGATCGACGAGGCGTTGGCGGCGGTGATCGTGCCGTCCTTCGAAAAGGCGGGCTTCAAGGTCGGGATCTTGGCGACATCGCCGCGCGCGGGCTGTTCGTCGAGGGTGACGGTCTCGACGCCCTTGCGCCCCTTGACCTCGACGGGGACGATCTCGCGGTCGAAGCCGCCGTTCTTCTGCGCGCGCTGGGCGCGGTGGAGCGATTCGATCGCGTAATCGTCCATCGCCGCACGGGTGAACTGATATTCAGCGGCCGATTCCTCGGCGAAGCTGCCCATCAGGCGACCGGGTTCGTAGGCGTCCTCGAGCCCGTCGAGGTACATGTGGTCGTACAGCGTGTCGTGCCCGATCCGCGCGCCGCCGCGGTGCTTCTTCGACAGATAGGGCGCGTTGGTCATGCTCTCCATCCCGCCGGCGACGAGCAGGTCCGCGGAACCCGCGGCGAGCGCGTCATAGCCCATGATCGCGGCCTGCATGCCCGAGCCGCACATCTTGTTGACGGTGGTGCCCTCGACATGGCTCCCAAGCCCCGCGCCGATCGCGGCCTGGCGCGCGGGAGCCTGGCCGAGCCCCGCGGGAAGGACGCAGCCCATGTAGATGCGCTCGACGTCGGCGGCGGCGACGCCCGCGCGTGTCACCGCGCCCTTGACCGCGGTGGCGCCGAGTTGGGTGGCGGATGCGCCGGAGAGGACGCCCGCGAACGAGCCCATCGGGGTGCGGGCGTAGGACAGGATGACGATGGGGTCGGACACGAGATTCTCCGGGTATGTTGTGGAGCGGTATATGGGAAACAGGTGAGCCGATGCACCTCCTTCCGTCACCCCGGACTTGTTCCGGGGTCCAGGCTTCGGCAAGGGCTGCCCTTACCTGTCGAGTGCAGCGCCTGCCGCACGCTGGACCCCGGAACAAGTCCGGGGTGACGATTGAAGGCGACGTCACACAATGATTTCTGACCGGCTGATGTGGGCTCTCGCTATCGCGCTGCTCGGTGCGATCGGGGGGAGCTTCGTCGCCGCCTTGGTGGTGCGCTGGCCGGAGGGGCGGTCGGTGATGCGCGGGCGATCGGAGTGCGATGCGTGCGGGGCGACCCTTCGTGCGCGCGATCTGGTTCCGCTGGCGAGCGCTTGGGCGCTGCGCGGCCGGTGCCGCGACTGCGGCGCGCGGATCGAGCCCATCCACGCCTGGATCGAAGTCGGCGGCGTCGTCATCGGCGCGGCGGCGGGGTTCGTCGCCGCGGGTCCGCTCGCGCTGGCGGGCGCGGCGTTCGGGTGGGTGCTGCTGGCGCTGGCCGCGCTCGACCTCAAGCATTGGTGGCTGCCCGACCGGCTGACCGCGACGCTTGCGCTGACGGGCGTCGCGGCCGGGGCTCTCGGAATCGCGCCCGCGCTCGATGAGCGCCTGATCGGCGGCGCGGCGGGGTTCGCGGCGCTGTGGGGGATCGCCGCTGCGTACAAGCGCGTGCGCGGGCGCGAGGGGATGGGCAGGGGGGACCCCAAGCTGTTCGGGGCGATCGGCCTGTGGCTCGGGTGGCGGATGCTGCCGGGGGTGCTGCTGCTGGCGAGCGTGATCGGGCTGGGGTGGGTCGCGTGGGCGCTTGCGCGGGGCGGGCGGGTGGCGGCGACCGATGCGCTGCCCTTCGGAGTGCTGCTCGCCGCGGCGGCTTACCCGGCGTGGCTCGCCATGATAGCGTGGAGCGCATGATCCTCGCGCTTCTCGTCCAGGCCGTCGCGCTCGACGCGCTGCCCAAACAGGCGCTGCCCGCAAAGGGCTGCGCCGCCTATTTGTGGAGCGTCGCCGATCGGCGCTTCGTTGCGATGGCGAGCGCCGATCCGGCGCAACTGCGCGTGGCGACGGGCGGCAAGGTGGTGGACGTCGCGCGAACCGACGAGAGCGGCGCGGGGGATTACGGCTTTGCCGGTCGAACTGCCTATGCGGGCGGGCAGGTGAGCGTGACGCTGGACATGACGATCGTGCGCAAGGCCGATCTGGCGGCGGGCGCGGCGGTGCCTGCGGCCACGCTGACGATCGCGCGCGCAGGCCAGGACAGCGTCGTCGTGCCGGTCGCCGGGTTGATCGGCTGCGCGTCGTGAGGGACGTTCTGGAGGCGCAGCGCGCGGGGTTCATGGCCGAGATGCCGGTGAGCCTGGCCGTCCGCAAGGATCGGCTGAAACGCGCGCGCGCGATGCTGAAGGAGCAGGCGGGGCTGTTCTGCGACGCCTTGTCCGAGGATTTCGGGCATCGCAGCCGCGACCAGTCGATGCTGACCGACATCGCGGGATCGATCGGGCCGATCGAGCATGCGCTGAAGCATGTCGAGCGCTGGATGCGGCGCGAGAAGCGCGGGGTCGAGTTCCCGCTCGGGCTGCTCGGCGCCAAGGCTTGGGTGGAATATCAGCCCAAGGGCGTCGTCGGGGTGATCGCGCCGTGGAACTTCCCGGTGCAGCTCGTGATGGCTCCGCTCGCGTGCATCTTCGCGGGCGGTAATCGCGCGATGGTCAAGCTGAGCGAATATACGCCGGTCACCGCCGCGGTGTTCGAGGAGGTCGCGCCGCGGTATTTCGCGGCCGAAGAGCTTGCGTTCGTCAGCGGCGGGCCGGAGGTGGGGCAGGCGTTCGCGTCGCTGCCGTTCGATCACCTGCTGTTCACCGGCGCGACGGGGATCGCGCGGCACATCCTCCATGCGGCGGCGGACAATCTGGTGCCGGTGACGCTGGAGCTCGGCGGCAAATCGCCGGTGGTGATCGGCGCGGGCGCGGATATCGCCCAAGCGACCGAGCGGGTGGCGTTGGGCAAGATGCTGAACGCGGGGCAGATCTGCCTTGCGCCCGATTACGTGCTGACGCGGCATGAGGACGAGGCGGCGGTGGTCGACGGGCTGCGCGCGGCGGCGTCGGCGATGTATCCGCGGCTGCTCGACAATCCGGACTATACCGCGATCATCAACGACCGGCACCACCAACGGCTGACGGCCTGGGTCGACGATGCGCGGGCGAAGGGCGCGCGCGTCGAGGTGGTCAATCCGGCGAACGAGGATTTCTCCGCGACCAACGCGCGCAAGATGCCGCTCCACATCGTCCGCGACGCGACCGACGACATGCTGGTCATGCAGGAGGAGATCTTCGGGCCGATCCTGCCGGTGGTCCGCTACGACAGCGTCGACGACGCGATCGCGCGGGTGAACCGCGGCGGGCGGCCGCTGGCCATGTACCATTTCGGGACGGACGCAGCGGAACGGCGGCGGGTGCTCGACCGGACGGTGTCGGGCGGGGTGACGCTGGACGACGTGATCTTCCATGTGTCGATGGAGGACCTTCCGTTCGGAGGCGTGGGGCCGTCGGGGATGGGGAGCTATCACGGGCTCGACGGCTTCAAGACGTTCAGCCACGCGCGCGCGGTGTTCCAGCAGGCGCGATGGGATGTGGCGAAGCTTGCGGGGCTGAAGCCGCCGTATGGGAAGGCGCTGGCGCGTACGATCGCGCAGCGGGTGGGACGTCAGTCCACCCGGTAGTGGATCGGTTTGAAACTGCCCCCGTTGCTCGCGGGGGCGGAGCAGGCGGTGAGGCCGATCACCAGGTCCATCGCAGCGCGGAAGACGATGCGGTCGCCCGCCTTGCTGATCGGGGGCAGGACGCTCAGCCGACCGCTCGCATCGACGGGCACGTTCATGAAGCAGTTGAACGCGGCCGGAATACGGTCCGGCGTCACCCCGTAAGGTTCAAGCGCCGCCGCCAGATTGCCGAAGCAGCCGCGGTGGGGCGGCAGGTCGGGATAGAAATGGTGAAAGGTGTCGTAGGAGCAGGGCGTCAGCAGGAAATCATGGACCCCGACGGTGTCCTCGACGATCTCCAGCATCGGGCGCGAGCGGTTCGAATACAGGATGTGCCCTGTCGTCAGCCGGATCGTTTCGGCGTAATCGAGGGTGCGGCCCGAGGATATGACCTCGTCGATGTCGTCGGCATTGTAGGCGAGCAGATCCGCCACCTGGACGCCCCGCGGGTCGATCACGGTCAGGCTCCGGCCCTGCGTCAGCCGGAACGCGGTTCCCGAGCGTTCCGGTATCTCGACGATGCTCAAGACGAGGTTTCCTGCGCCGTTCCAGCGTAGTGGAACGGGCACTTCCAACCGGCTTCGACCATGCGGCCGCTATACTGGCGCGCTTCGCTCATCTCGCCGTGGCGCGCGAGCATCGGGTTGCGCGAGCCCGCGACCGCCTCGTCGCGGACCATGATCTTCTCGCGCATGCCTTCGTACTTGCCCTCCGCGCGCAGCGTTTCGAACTGATCGTGGAGATTGAACACCATGGTCGGGCGCGCGAAACGGCGTGCGACGCGGCTGGCGTTGGGGTGCAAGCCAACGACGAAGAACGCCTCGCCGCCGAAGCTCAACGAGAAATGCGGAGAATCGGGATCGGCGCTGACGCGTGCGTCATACGGCTGGCCGCGCCACACATCCTTGTCGGAGATCGACTGGATGCGGCGCCACACCGCAGCCTCGAACGCGGGTTCGTCAAGGTCGTCCGGCCCCTCAAAGACGACCGCGAAGCTACGGAAAAGGCCGGGTTCCTCGCGATAGGCCTCGGCGAAGCGGATCAAGCCGTCGTGGATGCGCAGATCGTCCCAGGCGCTGTCGATCCGATTGGCGGCAAGCACGTTGAGGGTGCCCTTGGCGAGCGCGGCCTTGGCGCCCACGCATGGGAAGTCGCGGGCGGAGACATGCTCCTCCAGCATCTGCTCCAGAGCGGATTGCGCGTCGTGGCGCCAGGGAAACATCGGTGTGTGTGGGATAGGCATGGGTTCAACGCTACGTTCGACTCGCGCCAAGTGTTCCCTGCGATGACGCTGATGCGGATCAAGCGTGGCGCTGGCGTCCCGGGCCGGGACTTGGCAGGGTGCGCCGCGATGACCCAGCCGCTCTCGCTTGACGCCTTTCTGCCGTTCCGCCTGTCGGTGGTGTCCAACGTCGTGTCGGACGCGATCGCGTCCACTTACCAGGCGCTGTTCGGGCTGCGCATCCCCGAATGGCGGCTGGTCGCGGTGATCGCGGAGAGCGACGGGCTGTCGCAGCAGCAGCTGGGGGCACGCACGCGGATGGACAAGGTGACGGTCAGCCGCGCCGCGATCGCGCTCGCCGAACGCGGGCTGATCGAGCGCCGCGCCAACCCGGTCGACCAGCGCTCGCACCTGCTGTCGCTCACCCCTGACGGCCGTGCGCTCTATGAGCAGGTCGCGCCCAAGGCGCTGGAGATGGAGGCGCGGATTTTCGGCGGGCTCGACGCGGCGGAGCTGGACCGGTTCCGCGCGGTGCTCGAACGGGTCGAGGCGGCGGCGGGCGGGCTGGAGGGTTGATCCGCCGCGCGGCAATCGCCTAAACGCCGTCCACGCCCTCCCCAGGCATCGCTTCGCTATTCGCCCAAGGAGGATTCATGCTCGATCGCGCCGGTTTGAAGGTCGCCCCGCAACTCGTTGACTTTGTTGAGGCGCGGGTGCTTGCGCCGCTCGGGATCGACACGGGTGCGTGGTGGCGCGGGGTCGCCGCCATCTATGCCCGGTTCGCACCGGAGAATGCGGCGCTGCTGCGCGTGCGCGACGAATTGCAGGCGGCGATCGACGCGCGGTATTTGGCGGGCGAGGCGGTCGACGAGGCGTTTCTGCGCGCCATCGGCTATCTGGTGGCGGAACCCGCGCCGTTCACGATCGGCACCGAGGGTGTCGACGCCGAGATCGCGACGATGGCGGGGCCTCAGCTTGTGGTCCCAGCGCTCAACGCGCGCTTCGTGCTCAACGCCGCCAATGCACGGTGGGGGAGCCTGTATGATGCGCTGTACGGCACGGACGTCGTACCGGGCGAGGCCAAGACGGGCGGCTATGACGCGGCGCGCGGCGCGCAGGTGATCGCGCGGGCGAAGGCGTTCCTCGACGAGGCGGTTCCGCTGGCTGGCGCATGGAGTGATGTGCGGTCGCGCGACGACGTCCGGCCTCGCGATCCGGCTCAACTCGTCGCGAGCACGGGCGATGCAATGTTGTTCGTTCATAATGGCTTGCACATCGAGGTTCGCTTCGACCCGCAGCATCCGATCGGCCGCAGCGATCCCGCTGGCATTGCCGACGTGGTGCTCGAATCGGCGCTGTCGACGATCGTCGACCTGGAGGATTCGGTCGCGGCGGTCGATGCGGAGGACAAGGTCGCGGCCTATGCGAACTGGCTCGGCCTGATGGACGGAAGCTTGCAGGAGACGTTCGAAAAGTCGGGCAAGCCGCTGACCCGCAAGCTCAATATCGACCGAGACTATGGCGACGTCACGCTGCCGGGCCGCAGCTTGCTGTTCGTGCGTAACGTCGGGCATCTGATGACCACGCCTGCGGTTCTCCTCCCCGATGGCGGCGAAGCGCCCGAGGGCATCCTCGACGCGATCGTTACCTCGACGATCGCGGTGTTCGATCTGCGCGGGCTCGGGCGGTACCGGAACAGCCGGGCGGGATCGATCTATATCGTCAAGCCCAAGATGCTCGGGCCCGACGAATGCGCCTTCGCGGAACGGCTGTTCGACGCGGTGGAGGACCTGCTCGGCCTCGCGCGCCACACGATCAAGATCGGGGTGATGGACGAGGAGCGGCGGACGTCGGCCAATCTCGCCGCGTGCATCCAGGCGGTGAAGGACCGGATCGTGTTCATCAACACGGGCGTCCTCGATC
>SXHP01000208.1 GCA_005773165.1 Sphingomonadales bacterium
GCGGATCGGTGACCTGGTCGAGGACGATGAGCGGGCGGCGGTCTTCCTGTCCGGTCATCAGCAGATCGCCGAGCCAGATCTCCTCCAGCGGCTCCACGTCCGCGACGATCCCCTGGTGGGGCGCATCGGCGGGGACGAGGCGGCCGAGGTCCGCGACGTCGGCGTACACGATCGGCAGCACCGGAGGCAGATCGAGCGACGCCAAAGCTTCTCGCGTCCCATAAACCTTGCGGACGACGCGCTCGGGGTTGGCGAGCGCGGCGGTGACCGCGTGACGGCCCCAGAAACGCGGGCGGTTGCCGACGCCGGTGCTCGGGCGATGGCCCTTGCGCGCCATCAGTCGTCGTCCGCCGAATAAGTGAAGGTATCGGTGACGACAGGTTTGGTCGGCAGCGGCCCGCGGGGCAGGGGCTTGTCGGCGTTGGCGGCGCGGAGCAGCACGCCCGCGAGCACGATCGACCCCTGGCGCATGTCGTCGGCCTTGAGATGGTCGAACGTGTCGATCGAGGTGTGATGGATGCGGCTGTCGTAGTCGAGCGGGTCCTGTATGAACTGGAACCCAGGGAGGCCGATCGACTGGAGGAAGACGTGGTCGGTGCCGCCCGTCCGGCTCATCGCCACGGTCGACGCGCCCATCGCGTCGTACGGCGCCAGCCAGTCGCGGAAGATCGGTACGACAGCGGGATTGCCCTCCGCGTAGAGGCCGCGGAGCTTGCCTGAGCCGTTGTCGATGTTGAAATAGGCGGCGAGCTGGCCGTATTCGGCCTTGGGCGTGACCGGCCAGCGGTTGGGCCAGCCGTAATAGGCCTTGTCGCCGTTCAGGGGCGGGTCGCTGGGCGCGCCGCGATGGGCGAGGTGCTGCTCGACATAGGCGAGGGAGCCGAGCAGGCCCTGCTCCTCGCCGTTCCACAGCGCGAAGCGGATGGTGCGCTTGGGGCGAGCGCCCGTTTTGGCGAGGATGCGCGCGGCCTCCATGATCATCGCCGACCCCGCGGCGTTGTCCGCTGCGCCGTCGGCCGCGGCCCAGCTATCGAGGTGCGCGCCCGCCATGACATAGCCAGCCTTGGGGTCGGTTCCGGGGATTTCTGCAATGATGTTGTAGGCGTTCTGGTCGCTGTCGTCGAAGCGGACGTCGCTGGCGATCTCCAGCGTCGGCGCGGGGCCGGACTTGGCGAGACGCGCGAGGCGGCGGTAGTCCTCGGCGGCGATCTCGACGCCGGGGACCTGCGGGTTGTCGGCGCGCTCGAACAGATAGCCCTCGCCGTGGACGAGCTTGCCGTCGCCGCGCGACATGGTGGCGTAGGCGACCGCCCCCTCGGCCTTGAGGAACGTGTCGAGCGCCTTGGGGAAGCCGACGCGCTTCATCCGGCGGGCCTGCGCGTCGGGATCGTTGCGGGGCTGGTCGAAGGTGTCGAGCTTCGCGAGATCCTCGCCCGAGAGCCGCTGGAAGGGCGCTTGGCCGGGTTCGTCGCCGGTGCCGGGGAGCGTGATCATCACGATCTTGCCCTGGAGCTTGCCGCGCCACTTGTCGAAATCGCGCTCGCGGCGGATCGGGGCGACGATGACCGGGGCGGTGAGCTGCGCCGCCGGGGTCCAGGCGATCGGGATGGCGGTGAGCTGGATCGGTCGGGGTGTGACCATGCGGACGCTGGAGCGCTCGATCGACCAGCCGCGGCCGAAGGGGAAGCCTTCCTTGCGGACGTTCTTGAGGCCCCATTCGGCGAACTTGGCGGCGGTCCAGGCCTCCGCGCGGCGCATGTTGGGAGAGTTGGTCATGCGCGGGCCGATGACGTCGGTCAGGTGCTGGACCGTGGTCATCACCTGGCTGTGATTGGTGCCCTCGTCGATGATGCGGTTGGTCGCGTCGCCTCCGGTCTGCGCGGCGACCGGCGCGGCGAGGAGGGTGGCGGCGAGAAGCAGGGGGCGAAGGCGCATGGATGACCCTTTGTCGTGACCCGCACCTGCTAGGCGCGAGCGGCGGGGGTTCGCAACCCCGGGAGCCGCGATTGTTTCCGATGATACGGGCGGGGACGCGAAGGATGGTGGACAGGGCTGGATTCGAACCAGCGTACGCTTGCACGGGCAGATTTACAGTCTGCTGCCTTTAACCACTCGGCCACCTGTCCAGATGGTTCGCGTTAGCAGGCGCGCCCAAGGCCGAAGCGTGGGCGTGCTGTCAACGCGCGTTGGTGATCGCGGGATGCTGCGGGGAGGCGCCGCGGCGAAGCCGCGTCGTCGGTCGTAGCTGCGCTACGCCGGCCGGCCTTGCGCGTCTCGCGCCGGTGACGCGTGCGCGCTGCGGCGAGCGGGTGCCACCTCGGGGCGGTGCGGGTCAACCTTCACGCGATGGTTACCATCCCTGGCGTAGCGATTGGGCGATGTACCATGACCGCACCCTCGCCAAGGCCGTGCGCGCCGACCCGCGGCCGCGCTCGGCGGTCGGGCATGGCGTGGGGCTGGCGGGGCTTGGCGGCGTGGCGGCGTGGATGGCGGCGGCGCGGGCGCTCGGGCTCGACGGGCCGTATGCCGCGCTGGTCAACGTCGCGGCGTGCGCGGTGCCGATGGTGTTGTGGTCGCTGCTGGTCGACAAGGTGCATCGCTCGCCCTCGACCGGGATCGACTGGGGCGCGGCGAGGCCGTGGCGCGAGACGATCGACGGGAGTTTGACCAAGCTCGCCGGGCTGTGGGCGACCTGGGCCGGGATCGCGCTGATCTATGCGACGGGGCGGTTCTATTGGCAGGGGCATTACACGTTCGCGATGTGGTGCCTGGGCTGGGCGGCGCCGGTGTTGTTCGCGGCGTCCGTGCCGTATGTGATCTGGCTCGACCGGCGGCTGGCGAACCCGCGCGACGGGGCCTGGCATCTGGGAGCCTGGATCACGGGGCAGGCGGGGGTCGAGCGTGAGGCGATCTTCGCGCATCTGAGAAGCTGGGCGGTGAAGGGGTTCTTTCTCGCCTTCATGCTGGCGATCGTGCCTGCTGGGTTCGGCGGCGTGATGCGGTGGAATTGGGCGTGGCATCCGGTGTCGATCGCGGGCGGGCTGATCACGCTGATGTTCGTCGTCGACGTGGCGTTCGCGACGGTCGGGTATCTGCTGACCTTCCGCCCGCTCGATTCGCATATCCGGTCGGCCACGCCTTATGCGGCGGGGTGGGCGGCGGCGCTGATCTGTTATCCGCCGTTCGTGCTGATGGAGGCGGGCGGGCCGCTCGACTATCATCCGGGCACCGCCGAGTGGAGCTGGTGGTTCGCGGCGCATCCGTGGGTGCTGGCGGGGTTCGGGGCGGTGCTGGTGGGGCTGGCGGGGCTGTACGCCTGGGCGACGGTGGCGTTCGGGCTGCGGTTCTCGAACCTGACCAACCGGGGCATCCTGACGCATGGGCCGTACGCCTGGTCGCGGCATCCGGCGTATCTGGCGAAGAACCTCTTCTGGTGGGTGTCGACCGTGCCGATCCTGTCTACGGGCACGCTGGTCGACGCGGCGCGGGCGACGCTGATCCTGGCGGCGGTGTCGGGCGTCTATTGGTGGCGGGCGAAGACCGAGGAGCGGCATCTGTCGACCGACCCCGATTACGTCGCCTATAGCGAGTGGATGGAGCGCAACGGAATGGTGCCGCGTGTCTTCCGGTTCATCCGCGGACGATGAGGTAGTTCATCCGGGCGGCGGCGATCGGCTTCTCCCGGTCGTCCTGCCAGGCGGTCGCCTCGACATTGGCGACGCGCCCGCCCAGCCGGGTGACGCGGCCCGCGGCGCGGGTGGGCTTGTCGCGGCCGCCGCGCATGAAGTCGACCGTCACGTTGATCGGCTTGATCCGGCCGCCGCCTTCTGCGGCGAGGGCGTGGTGGAGCGCGGCGATCGCGGCCATTTCGAGCAGCCCCGAGATCGCCCCGCCGTGGAGAAAGCCGGGGCGGCCGAGGACGTCGTCCGCGAAGGGCATGACGAGCACGGGGGCGTCCTCACCCGGCTCGACAGTCACGCCGAGCACCTGGGCGTAGGGCGGCAGCGTCATGGTTGCGCGTCCAGCGACATGTAGGTGCCCGCGACGTGCGCGACGGGATCGTCGGGGTCGCCGTCGTGCGCCTGGCCGCGGATGAAGGCGATGGTGCGGGTGATCCGATAGCATTCGCCCCGCCCGATCACCGCCTGGCCGGTCTTCGCAGGGCGGAGATAGTCGACGCGCAGGTCGAGCGTCGCGTGCGGCACGAACGCGCCGCGCTTGGACCAGACCGCGACGCTGGTCGCGACGTCCATCAGCGCGATGATCGGGCCGGAGGCGAGGACCTGGGCGTCCACATCGCCGATCAGGTCGGGGGACCAGGGCAGCTCCATCTCGACCCAATCGGGGCCGTGCCGCCGGTAGGCGAGCCCCAGGCGGCCGCCGTGGCCGCCGAATTTGTGGCGCATGAAGCGTTCGACATCGAGACTCATCGGCGGCGCTTACCATGCGCGCCGGAGCGTGCAACATGGCGGCATTGCCGAGGAGAAACCCAGATGAACGACCGCGTGACCATCGCCATGGAGGGCGGCGTCGCCGACGTGCGGCTCAACCGGCCCGACAAGATGAACGCGCTCGATTCGGCGATGTTCGACGGGATCGTCGCGGCGATCGAGCGGCTGGCGGGCATGCGCGAGGTGCGCTGCGTCGTGCTGTCGGGGGAGGGCCGGGCGTTCTGCGCGGGGCTCGACATGGCGACGATGGCCGGCCCGGGGGCCGGCGCGGGCCTGGCCTCGCGCGACTATGGTCTTGCGAACAAGGCGCAAGCGGTGGCGTGGGGCTGGCGGACGCTGCCCCAGCCGGTGATCGCGGCGGTGCACGGGGTGGCGTTCGGTGGCGGGTTCCAGATCATGTCGGGGGCGGACATCCGCATCGCCGCGCCGCAAGCGCGGTTCTCGATCCGCGAGGCGCATTGGGGGCTGGTGCCCGACATGGCGGGCGTGGCGCTGTGGCGGACGCTGGCGCGCGACGACGTGCTGCGCGAGCTGACCTATACCGCGCGCGAGTTCGACGGGGTGGAGGCGGAGCGGCTGGGGTTCGTGACGCGGTTGGCGGACGATCCGCTGGCGGAGGCGATGGCGCTTGCCCGTGCGATCGCGGCGCGCAGCCCGGATGCGGTGGAGGGCGCGAAACGGCTCTACAACCTGGCGGCGGACGGCGACGCGGCGGCGGTGCTGGAGGCCGAGACCGCCGAGCAGATGAAGGTGATCCGATCCGCCGACCAGATCGAGCAGGTCCGCGCAAACATGGAGAAAAGAGCGCCTGTTTTCAGCCGGTAAGCGGCGGGACGTTGACACTGGTTTACACGTGGACGCGGGTGTCAACGTGGTGGTCCGGACGGCGCGGGTGAGGGCGGACGTTGACACTGGTTGATACGTGAGAGCGTGCGTCAACATCGCCGCCCGCCGGATGCGATCGTGAGGCTCGGCGACGCTCCGGCAAGCGGACGTTGACACTGGTTGACACGTGAATGCCTGTCGGCCGATGCCTTGACCGGGGCGCTGCTTGTGTCGGAAGCAGCGGCGAAGGGCAGGGTGGACCGGCATGGCTCACGATCATGCACATCCTGCACCCTGTAGGACAGGCCTTCCCATTCGGCGGTGCAGCGACGGCGGGTAAGTCCGCGATCTAAGGAAATGTGGTGAGCTTGCTAACGGACCTTACGCGGGCGAAGACCGAGGAAGACGTCAAGGACGCCTATATTCGGGCGCTTGGGCTGAAGATCGTGTCGAAGGGGCAGGTCGACATCCAGACCGATGCGATCTGGTTCGAGGCGAAGTGCGATCCGAAACCGATCACGGCGATGTTCGCGCAGTTGCTGTTCTATGTCCGCCAAGCGCATGCGATCGGCCAGTCGATCCCCGCTTTCCTGGCCGTCGTCGACCGCGAAAAGGGCGGAATCCTCGAAACCGAACGCGCGCGGCCCGTGCTGCGCGATGACGCCATCGCCTGGCCCGCCGCAGCTTCGGGGGTCGGCAAGGCCTGCATTGCGCAGGTCGCAGCGCATATCGAGGGGCATGTCACGCCCTACACGATGGCTAGCGACGAGAAGGCATTCGTAGCCGCGGTCAAAGCCGCGATCAGCGAAGGTCGCATCATTCGCACACCCATCACGCGCGACAATCTGCGCCAAGCGTTCAATAAATGGGAGGAGATGATCGGGCGCGAGCTCGGCGTGCCCGAAGGACAGGAGAGCGATTACGCCGAACTGTTCTTTGCCGACATCATGCACGACGAGGTGAGCGACGAGACCGCGATGAATGGGCTGTCAGCGCGGCTGGGGCGTGAGGGGGGAACGCCCGTGTTCTATCTCAAGCGCGGCAAGGCGTATGAACGCTTTCAGCCGTCAAGCCTGCGCGGCTACCGCAACTTCTGGCGCATCTACGATCGCCCACCAGCAAAGAAGGACCGCGCCTATCTGCTCGAACGGCGCGACATGCTGTTGCCGATCGACGAGCAAAAATTTAAAGGTGCCTATTACACCCCGCCGCATATCGTCGACAAAGCCTATGACCTGCTGACCACGACGCTCGGCGAAGGATGGCAGGAACGCTACATTATCTGGGATATGTGTTGCGGTGTCGGCAATCTGGAGCTGGCGCACAGCAACCCGCGTAACCTGTTCATGTCGACTCTCGATCAGCCCGACATCGACAATATCCACGCGCGCGGGCTGTTTCCAGGTGCCGAGATTTTCCAATACGATTATCTGAACGACGATGTTACCGATTTCGGCGACATCGATTATGCGCGCTCGAACAAGGTGCCGATGGGGCTGAGACAAGCGATTGCCGATGCGAAGGCAGGATTAGAGGGAGCGAAGCCGATCTTGGTGCTGATCAATCCGCCCTATGCGGAGAGCGGGTCGGGCATCGGCAAGGGCGACGAGAATAAGATCGGCGTCGAGAAGTCGCGCATTAACGGCTGGATGCGCGAGATGAACGTCGGCTACGCCAGCAAGGAGCTGTTCACGCAATTCCTCGTGCGCATCCGCCATGAGCTGCCGAGCGCGATGCTCGCCATGTTCAGCACGCTCAAATACGTGAATGCGCCGAATTTCGAGCCGTTTCGGCGCGTGTGGCAGGCGAAGTTTCTCGGCGGGTTTGTTGTTCACAGCCGAGCATTCGATAGTCTTACGGGTAATTTCCCCATCGGCTTTTTGGTTTGGGACCAAGCGACAAAGGTGCCGCTTTCAGACATCACGACGTATGCCTTGGACCGATCGGGTGCGCTGGTTGACGAGAAAACGTTTGCCGTCCGAACCGCGGGAGCGATGCTCAACGCCTGGGTACCTTGGCCGAAGGCGTGTGGCGAACTCATCATTCCGTTGTCCAATGCGCTTACGCCCTCAAAGAACCCGCGAAACAAGCTTGGATGCCGCGGCGCGTTAGGCCATTTATTCGCTAGTAATAACGACTTGCAGAACGCTGGGCAGGGAACGCTGATAACTTCGTCCATATTTACCGGCAGGAATGGAGGTGGGTTCTTCATACTGCCGGAAAATCTTGACTATGCTGCGGTTATATTCTCCGTTCGCTTGCTTGCACGCCATACTTGGCTGAACCATAGCGATCAATTTCTTCAACCTTCGGAACCTCTCACCGACGAGTTCAAATCGGACTGCCTGATCTGGATGCTATTCGCGGGCAAGAACCTGACCGCCGGAGCTGACGGGCTGCGATGGAACGATCGCGACTGGTCTCTCGTAAACCACTTCATCCCCTTCACCGAACGCGAGGTCGGCGCGAAGGGGCGGTTCGAGAGCGACTTCATGGTGCGTCACATGGCAGGGATGACCTTCTCGCCTGAGGCGCGAGCGGTGCTGGACAAAGGGCGCGCGCTTTGGACGCGCTTTCATGCGACGCAATTCCCGCGCAAGATCCGCGACGACTACAAGCTCGGCCGCCCCGACGCGGGCTGGTATCAGATCCGCCGTTCGCTCGAAGCGTATGGCGACGCCGAGCTGACCGACTTCGATCCGTTCAAGGCCGCCTATGCCGCGCTCGGCGCCAAGCTGCGGCCGATGGTGTTCGATCTCGGTTTCCTGCCGCAGTAGCGCGCGGGAGGCGTCACCGGCCGTTTCGTCAAGCAGAAGAAGCGGGACCCCGGCTCAAGGCCGGGGCGACGAAGGAAGGAGAGCGATCGCTCTACTTCTTGATCAGCCCGATCTCGACCAGCCGCTCGTGGAGGTAATCGTGCGCGGTGATCGGCTGGGGGTAGCGGTTCGGGTTGTCCGGCGTGATCGTCGCGGGGAGCGTTTCGATCAGGAAATCGGGGGCGGGGTGGAGGAAGAAGGGCATCGAGTAGCGCGAATGGCCGCGGCGTTCGGGGGGCGGGTTGACGACGCGGTGGGTGGTGGAGGGGAGGACGTGGTTGGTCAGCCGCTGGAGCATGTCGCCGACGTTGACGACCATCGCGTCCGCAGGCGGCTTGATCGCCATCCACTGGCCGGTCTGGCGGTCGAGGAGTTCCAGGCCCGCTTCCTCCGCGCCGAGCAGCAGGGTGATGAGGTTGATGTCCTCGTGCGCGCCGGCGCGGACGCCTTCGGCATCGGCGGGAATGGGGGGGTAGTGGAGGAGGCGCAGGACGCTGTTGCCGTCGCGAACCGCGGGGTCGAACCAGTCGGGGGCGAGGCGGAGATAGCGCGCGATCGCGGACAGCAGCTTGTCGCCCGCGCGGTCGAAGGCGGTGAACAGGTCCAGGAAGGTCTGCCTGAACCCTTCCGGGCGTGACGGCCAGACGTTGGGGGCCATGCTGTCCGAGAAGCGGTGCCCTTCCGGCAATTCGCGGCCGACGTGCCAGAATTCCTTTAGATCGACGTGGCTGGCGTCCTTGGCGATTTCGGTCTTGAACGGGGTGTAGCCGCGCGCGCCGCCGCCGCCGGGGGTATGATAGCCGCGCTTTTCCTCATCGGGGAGCTTGAACAGCGCCTCCGTCTGGCTCCAGGCGCGGTCGATCAGGTCCTGCGGGATACCGTGATCGGCGACGATCGCGAAGCCGAAGCGCTGAAACGAGCCGCCGAAACGCTGCGCGAAGCCTTCGGGGTCGGCCGCCTGATCGGCGAGGCTGAGGGTGGGCACCTGGGCGAGCGGGGTGTCGAGCATGGAGACGGGTCCGGGATCGGGAGTGATGCGCCCGACATAGTGCCGGACCGGCGCGGGTGCAAAGCACGCCTGTCGCATGCCCTTCGACTGCGCTCAGGGTGAACGGGCGGCAGGGGTGTCCTTCGACTGCGCCAAGGGCGGGCGGAAGAGGTTGCGCATACGTTTGCATGGCGTCCCGGGGTGGGCATTGCGGCGGCGCGACCCTATCTGGCGCGGACCGTGACCGATCAGACCAGACAGCCCGCCCCCGAGATGGCCGGCGCGCCGATCGGCTTCGCCGAGTTCGTGGCGCTCGTCGCCGCGCTGATGGCGCTGGGGGCGCTCGGCATCGATTCGATGCTCCCCGCGCTGCCCGCGATCGGCGAGGCGCTGGGGGTGGCGGACCAGAACGCGCGGCAGTTCGTCGTCACGACGTTCCTCCTCGGCTTCGGGGTGGCGCAGCTCGTCCACGGGCCGCTCGCCGATCGGTTCGGGCGGCGGACGCTGCTGATCTGGGCGCTCGTCGCCTATGCGGTCGCGAACGTCGCGGCGGCGGTGGCGGGGAGCTTCGCGCTGCTGCTGGTCGCGCGGGTGATCGGCGGGGCGGCGATCGCGGCGACGCGGGTGGCGTGCGTCGCGCTGGTCCGCGACTGCTATCACGGCTCCGCGATGGCGCGGGTGATGTCGATCGCGTTCATCGTGTTCATGATCGTGCCGGTGCTGGCGCCCGCGTTCGGGCAGGCGGTGCTGCTGCTCGGCGACTGGCGGGCGATCTTCTGGGCGATCGCCGGCGTGGCGCTGGCGATCCTGGCCTGGTTCGCGTGGCGGATGCCCGAGACGCTGGACCCCGCCAACCGCCGCGACATCGCGCTGCCCAAGCTGCTGGCGGGATGGCGGCAGACCTTCGCGGACCGGCGATCGGTCGGCTATACGCTGGCGAGCACCGCGCTGATGGGCGCGCTGTACGGCTATCTCAATTCGATCCAGCAGGTGATGTTCGACACGTTCCACCGGCCGGGGCTGCTCGCCGCGGTGTTCGCGGGAACCGCGGCGACGATGGCGCTGGCCAATCTGTTCAACGCGCAGCTGGTTATGCGGCTGGGGTCGCAGCGGATCAGCCACGCGGCGGTGGTGACGCTGGTCGCGGTCAGCGCCGTGCATCTGGCGGCGGTGGCGGCGGGCGTGGAGTCGCTCGGCACCTTCATGGTGCTGCAGGCGGTGACGATGGCGTGCTTCGGCCTGGCGACGTCCAACTTCAGCGCGATGGCGATGGAGAACATGGGCGAGATCGCAGGGACCGCGTCGAGCGTGCAGGGGTTCACCTCCATCACCTTCGGCACGCTGATCGGCGCGGCGATCGGCCAGGCGTTCGACGGGACGACGGGGCCGATGGCGGCGGGGTTCCTGCTGGCGGGGGTGAGCGCGCTGGCGCTGGTGCTGGTGACCGAGCGCGGGCGGTTGTTCCGGACGGCCTGAGCCTTCAGCGTAGCCGAAGGCGGCCCATCCGCGGGAGCGGATCGAAGGCGACGGAACCGCGACGGGTCGCCCGCCGTTCGCCCCGTATCCTGCCGCTTCTGCGGCTTCACGGAGGCGATGATGGGTGGACACCAGGTGCCGGGCATGGGTTCGGGCGACGACGGCTATGACGAGGAAGGCTATGACGAGAGCCAGCGCGCCGAGATCCTGGAGGCGACGCGCGACGGCCCCAGCGACGGGCTGATCCTGACCGATCTCGACCCCGACCTGGGCGAGGACGTGGAGGGCGAGCCGATCGACGAGCTCGACATGGATGCCGAGGAGGTCGGCGAGGTCTCCGCCGACGTCGACATGGACGAGGACGACCTGGACGAGGACGACGCGCAGGACGCGTTCGATGACGGCACGACCGGCAAGGACGGCGACGGCGACGACACCGACGACGATCTGGACGACGCCGACGACGTGGCGCTGAGGCCGTAACGGCCGACGCATGGGCGGGCGGGTCAAGCGCAAGGCCGGGCTCGCCGCCGCGGAGGCGCTGGCGGAGCGGGCCGCGCCCGACGCCCGCTGCGCGCTGTGCGGACGGCCGCTGGGCGCGCGGGTGGAGCAGCACCATGTCGTGCCCAAGAGCGAGGGCGGGCGCGAGACCGCGCCCGTCCACCCGATCTGCCACCGCACGATCCATGCGACGCTCGCCAATGCCGAGCTGGCGCGAGGCTATGCCGATCTGGATGCGCTGCGAGCGCATGAGGAGATCGCGCGCTACCTGCGCTGGATCGCGGACAAGCCGCCGGATTTCAACGCGGCGGTGCGGCGGGGTCGGTAGCGCGCTTGCGGGGCGCGGGGGCGTGGCGCATGATCGCGCCCGGAGGTGCCTGTGATCCTTGCCGCCCTGCTGCTTCAGGCCGCGCCCGCCTTGCCGCCGCCGCCGTATCCCGATCCGCCCGCGGAGGCGATCGCGCTGGGGCGCCGGCTGGCGGAGACGGGGGCGCTTGCGAGCCTGCTGCCGATGATCGCGGCGAAGGAGACTGACGAGCTGGTCGCGGCGCATGCGACGCTGTCCGCCGCCGACCAGGCCGAGCTGCGCCGCACCGCCGACGCGACCTTTCAGGCGGGTCGCGCGAAGCTGATGGCGGCGCAGGCGCGCGCCTATGCCGAGCGGCTCTCGCCGGCGGACCTGCGCACGCTGGCCGCCCGCGCGGACGACGCGGCCTCCCGGGCCTATCGCGAGGTGCAGCCCGCGGTGATCGTCGCCAGCATGGCGGCGATGGCGGGCATGGACCTGAAGCGCGACACGCTGGCGGCGTTCTGCGCGAAGACGGGGAAGGGCTGCGCGAAATAGGGTTCTCCGCCGCCGTGCGTCCGCTTTGCCCCGGCCCGCCTGCGCGGCGCGGAAGGTCGCATCCTGCACGGGTGCGCTTAGGCCTGATGCCGGTGCGGGGGCGCGGGCAGCCGGTCGTTCGCGTCGAGCAGGTCGGCGTCCACGTCCGTGTCGGCCAGCGCCGCCATCGCCACGGCGCGCGCGTCCGGACTCGCGGTGTTGCCGAACACCGCGGGGCGGAGGTGGCGGAGGAGAAATATCAGCATCCGGTCCGACGGAATGATCGTCTCCGCGATGATGCGGTTGTCCTTCGAGATCGTGCGCGGCGCGCCGGTGATCGCGCGCGAGCCAAAGAGATCGCCTGCCTCAGGCAGGCTCGGGCGCGACCGCGGTGAGGCGGTTCGCGGCGATCATCAGCGCCGCATACCATCCGCGGGCGAAAGCGGCCCGGGCGGGGTGGTTGCGCAGGCGATCGCGATCGTCATGCGGCGGGGCGGACCAGCGCGCCGCTGTCGGCGAGGCGGCGGTGGAGACTGGCGGCGGACAGCTCGAAGCCGTTCGGCCAGGCGAGCGCGCCTGCTTCGATGAAGGCCCGCGCGAAATAGGCGGGATCGGCGAGCGGGCGGGTCATCACCGTGTCGCGCGCGATGAGTTCGGCGGCGGACCAGACGGCGTGCGCGCCGTCGAAGAAGGCGAGCGCCAGCGTGTCCGGGCCGGTCGAGCGGAGGTGGACGAGCTTAATCATCGAGATCGGCTCCGGGAGTCACCATCTTGCGGTACCGGTTGAGCCGCTTGTGCTCGGGCGCGACCTTGCCGGTGCGGTTCTGGAATCGTCACGGCGAATCCGCGAGGATTGTGCCAAAAAAATCGCTTATCGCGCGGCGGGGAGGAGGTCAGATGTGGGCGTCGAGCGGTCAGCGGAAAGTACGAGTGAATCTTCATCTATGATGCTCAGCGCGTCAGCGGACAATAGAGCAGGCAATTCCTCGATTCAGTCTAGCTCCGCCATGCACTTGGCATAGTCGTAAGCATCGAATCGATACTGGTCGACGGCCTCAAGATACGTCTTTAGCTTCTTAAAGTATCTCTCAAGATCATCCTTGTAGCTTTGAACCTCCCAATCCGAGCAGTTCCGCCTCATTCCGCAGAAGGGCTTCGTTGGTTTGGACATGAAGATATAAGGAGTAGTTGGAGGCATGCAGATGCGAGCCGCTGCAACGCCAGGCGCAAAAGCGATGGTTACAGCTAGCATCAAAGCCGACGGGCGAAACCTGGCATTCCAAAGCGTCATGCGGCTCTTGCCGTTCCGCGCCATCCTTTTGCAGGCGCACCCCGCAGCAGGCCCTCCGTGCTTAAGTCCTCGTCAATGTCTGGCCAGTGGATGCCGTAACCAGCCCCACCCGTTTCCCATTTCAGTCGCTGCTCGGGCGAGGCGTTGAACAGGAGGGGATACCAGGCAAGCGGCACGGCGATGGTCCGACCGTCCATCAGGTCGACGATCAGCCGGTTGTCGTCGAAGCGGACGTCACTGACCCGCTCGTCAGCCGCGGTCGCCAAAATACCCATGCCATGCCTCCAGCAGAATCGTCCGGTGCTCGCGGACGAGTGTCAATATACGCGTGATCTCGCTCGATTTCAGGCCGCTCATGCGGGCAAGGCAGATCGTGTCCAGCCAGACCTTTGCGGTGCCGCCGCCACGGTCGACGTGAACGTGAGGCGGCTCGCCGGGCTCGTGGCTATAGAAGTAAAAGCGACAGCCTTCCAGGCGGAGGACGGTCGGCATCAGCGGCCATACCGGTCGCGTATATGCGCGTTAAAGAAGGAGCCTTTTGACGATGACGACATCAGACCATCGTAGATGGCGACCGGCACATTGTAGTAGCTGTACCGGCCAGAATCGTTAAACCAGATGTCGAGCTGTCCTGTCATAGGATCATATACGACTTGGTGCATTGCAGATGAGTGACGTGCGCCATCTACTCCGCCGCAACCCCCGCCGCCGCGAACATGTCCGCCTCACCCACATCCTCGTTCGCCGCGGGTCGCCCGAGCTTCGCCTTCTGGCGCTTGTCGAACGAGTCCCAGACGTCGTTCCACTGGCCCTTGGTCGCGGCCTTCGAAGATTCGGTCGCGCGCTGTTCGAAGAAGTTGGCGTGCTCGACGCCGTTGAGCATCGGGGCGAGCCAGGGGAGGGGGTGTTCGTCGATCATGTAGATCGGCTTGAGGCCAAGCTGGCCCATCCGCCAGTCGGCGATGTAGCGGATGTACTTCTTGATCTCCTTGGGCGTCATGCCGTTGACCGGCCCCATCTCGAAGGCGAGGTCGATGAAATTGTCCTCGAGGCGGATGGTCGTCTGGCAGACGTCGGCGATGTCGTCCTTGACCGCCTTGGTCAGGCACTGGCGCTCCTTCACGAAGGTGTGGAACATCTTGATGATGCCCTCGCAGTGGAGCGACTCGTCGCGGACCGACCAGGTGACGATCTGGCC
>SXHP01000209.1 GCA_005773165.1 Sphingomonadales bacterium
ACCGGGCGCGCGCGGCGATCACGCGGCGGCTGGTCGAGCGGCACCGCTTTGGAATCGTCGCGGTCGAAGCCGATTGGCCCGACGCCGCCGCCGTCGACCGCCACGTCCGGTTGCGCGAAGGCGACGGCCAGGGTGAGCGGCCGTTCCAGCGCTTTCCGACGTGGATGTGGCGCAACACCGACGTCGCGGCGCTGATCGACTGGCTGCGCGACCATAATGCGGCGATCCCCGACATGGCGGCGCGCGCGGGGTTCTATGGGCTCGACATCTACAACATGCGCGGGTCGATCGCGGCGGTGCTCGATTATCTCGACCGGGTCGACCCGGAGGCGGCGGCGGTCGCGCGCGAGCGCTACGGCTGCCTGACGCCGTGGCAGAAGGAGCCTGCGACCTATGGCCGGGCGGCGTTGTCGCGCGGCTATGCGGCGTGCGAGGCGGCGGTGATCGCGCAATGCCGCGAGCTGCTCGGACGGCGGCTCGACTATGCGGCGGGGGACGGCGACAGCTTCCTCGACGCGGCGCAGAACGCGCGCCTGGTGACCGCGGCCGAGCGGTACTACCGCGTCATGTATTATCGCGGGGCGGAGAGCTGGAACCTGCGCGACACGCACATGTTCGAGACCTTGCGCAACCTGCTCGACGCCAAGGGTCCGGAGGCCAAGGCGGTCGTCTGGGCGCACAACAGCCACATCGGCGACGCGCGCGCGACCGACATGGGCGCCGAGCGCGACGAGCTCAACATCGGGCAGTTATGCCGCGAGGAATGGGGCGAGCAGGCGGCGCTGATCGGGTTCGGCACGCATGCGGGCACGGTGGCGGCGGCGACCGACTGGGGCGGCGACATGGAGGTCAAGCGGGTCAACCCGTCGCGGCGCGACAGCTATGAGCGGCTGTGCCACGATTCGGGCGTGCCGCGCTTCCTGCTCGATCTAACGCGGGGGCGGCACGAGGCGCTCCGCCGACGCTTGGCCGAGCCGCGGCTGGAGCGGTTCATCGGGGTGATCTACCGGCCGGACACCGAGCGGTGGAGCCACTATTCCCAAGCCGTGCTGCCCGAGCAGTTCGACGGGTGGGTGTGGTTCGACGAGACCGACGCGGTGACCCCGCTGGGGCGCGAGCATGCGCGGGCGGGGGCGCCGGACACCTATCCGTTCGGAGTCTAACTCGGCTCGTGCGCGACGGTGATGTCGGTGAACGCCTCGTTGCGGCTGGTCGCCTCGCGCGCGGGGCCTCGGCACGTCGCCTCGATGATGCGGAGCGCGGCGGTGTCGCCGGGCTGCTCGACGGTGACCTCATCGCCCGATACGCTGAACCGGCGCGAACCGTCGCCGTCCTGCGCATCGACGACGCCGCAGACCACGCCCGCCTCGTGCAGCCGCACCTGCTTGAACAGCGCGATCGCGCCGCCGGGTGCGGCCTTGACCTTGTAGAGCGCGGCGCGGACCGCGCGGGCGCGCTCGTACTGGAGGCGCTGCGACGGCTCTTCGCCGCCGTCGCCGCCGCATGCGGCGCACGCCAGCGCGAGCAGGAGGACGCGCTTCATCGGCCCGGGCTCACGCGCCAGATGACGTTGCCGACGTCGTCGGCGACGAGCATCGCGCCGGACTTGTCGCCGATCACCCCGACCGGGCGGCCCTGCGCGCGACCCTCGCGGTCGAGAAAGCCGGTGAGGACGTCGATCGGCTTGGCGCCTGCCGCGGGGAAGCCGTTGGCGCCGAAGCGGACATGGGAGACCCGGTAGCCGGACACGGGCTTTCTGTTCCACGAGCCGTGCTCGCCGATGAACGCCCCGCTCGCGAACCGCCCGCCCAGCCGAACGTCGTCGGAGAAGGCGAGGCCGAGCGCGGCGACATGGGGGCCGAGCGCATAATCCGGCCGTCTCGAATATTGCTGAAGCTCGGGGTTGCGCGGCTCGACCCGGCGGTCTGGATAGCCGCCCCAATAATACCACGGCCAGCCGAACTGGTCCCCGAAGGTCACCTGGGTCAGGTAATCGGGGACGATGTCGGACCCCAGCATGTCGCGCTCGTTGACGACGGTCCAAAGCTGTTTGGTCGCCGGGTTGATCGCCATGCCGTTCGGGTTGCGCAGGCCTGCGGAGTAGATCCGCCAGTTCTTGTCCTCGGGCCAGACCTGGAGAATGTTGGCGCGGTACTTCTCGCGCTCCATACCCTTTTCGCCGATGTTCGATGCCGAGCCGACGGAGACGAACAAGGTGCGGCCGTCGGGCGCGGCGATGACGTTGCGCGTCCAGTGATTGCCCGCGGGGTTCAGCTTGACGACGAGCTCGGGCTTCGCGGTGATGCGGGTCTGGCCGTCGGTATAGGGCACGCGGACGAGCGCGTCGGTGTTGCCGATGTACAGATGACCCTTGAACAGCGTCATGCCGAACGGCGAGTTGAGGCCCGACATGAAGACCTGGCGCAGCTCCGCCGCGCCGTCGCCGTCCGCGTCGCGGAGCAGGGTGATGCGGTTCGCCGACGGCACGCCTGCACCCGCGCGC
>SXHP01000210.1 GCA_005773165.1 Sphingomonadales bacterium
ATCCTCGCCCGACAGGATGCGGGGGAGCCAATAGTCCTTCTGCGCCTCCGAGCCGTATTTGATCAGCACGGGGCCGAGCATGTTGACGCCGAAGGGGACGATGCGGGGCGCATGGGCGCGGGCGGCTTCGTCCTCGAAGATGAAGCGTTCGATGACCGTCCAGCCGGGGCCGCCATACCGTTCCGGCCAATGGTTCGCGAGCCAGCCGCGTTCGGCGAGGATCGCGTGCCATTCCTCCAGCTCCGCCTTGGACGGGCGCTTGCCTTCGCGGACGTGCGCGGAAAGGCGTGGGGGGAGCTTTTCCGCGAGGAAGGCGCGGACTTCGTCGCGGAAGGCTTCTTCCTGAGGGGTGAATGACAGGTCCATGCGTGAGTCCTCGGCGGTGATCGATGCCGGCATACCCGAAAATCGAAGGATAGGGCTAGAACCCATATTCCGTCACCCCGGACTTGTTCCGGGGTCCAGGGTGCCGCAAGCACCGTTCTCGCCCGCGGAGGGCTGGACCCCGGAACAAGTCCGGGGTGACGGGTGGGAGTGGGGCGAAGCGTGGGCGCATTATCAGGAGTCCGGATCATCGAACTGGCCGGGATCGGCCCGGCGCCGTTCTGCGGGATGATGCTGGCGGATCACGGCGCGGAGGTGATCCGGGTCGACCGGCCTGGCGCGCCCGATGACCCGGCCGATGTGCTCCGGCGAGGGCGCAGGTCGATCGCGCTCGACCTGAAGGACCCGCGCGCGATCGCGATCGTGCGGGACCTTGCGCGCGACGCCGACGGCGTGATCGAAGGGTTCCGGCCGGGGGTGATGGAGCGGCTGGGGCTCGGGCCGGAGGTGCTGCTCGCGGACAATCCGAAGCTCGCCTATGGGCGGATGACCGGGTGGGGGCAGACGGGGCCGCTCGCGCATCTGGCGGGGCATGACATCAATTACCTCGCGATCTCGGGCACGCTCGGCGCGATCGGGCGCAAGGGCGAAGCGCCGGTGCCGCCGCTCACTCTGGTCGCGGATTTCGGGGGCGGGGGTATGCTGCTGGCGTTCGCGATGACCGCCGCGATCCTGCACGCGCGCGGCGGGGGTGAGGGGCAGGTGATCGACTGCGCGATGACCGAAGGGTCGGCGCTGCTCGCGGCGATGATCTGGGGGTTCCGCGCGAACGGGCGGTGGCGCGACGAGCGGGGCGCGAACATACTCGATACGGGCGCGCCGTTCTATGACACCTACCGTTGCAAGGACGGGTATGTCGCGGTGGGGGCGATCGAGCCGCAATTCTATGCGGGGCTGTGCGCCCGGCTGGGCTTCGCAGCCGAGGCGCAGTTCGATCCGGCGGGCTGGCCTGCGCGCAAGGCCGAGTTCGCCGCGCTGTTCGCGACCCGCACCCGGGCGGAATGGGAGGAAGTCTTCGCGGACGCCGACCTGTGCCTTGCGCCCGTGCTGACCTTTGCGGAGGCCGCGGCGCACCCCCATGCGGCGGCGCGCGGGAGCTTCACCGCGCCGGGCGGGGTGGTGCAGCCTGCGCCCGCGCCGCGGTTCTCGGCGACGCCGGCCGGCGAGCCCGAGACGCCGGGCGCGCCGGGTGCGGACGCGGCGGCGGTTCTCCGCGCGATCGGCTATGACGAGGCGCGGATCGCGGCGCTGGCGGAGCAGGGAGTGATCGGACGATGACGGTTCTGCGCCGCAGCGCGCTGTTCATGCCCGCGAGCAACCCGCGCGCGATCGCCAAGGCGCGCGATCTGGCATGCGATGCGGTGATCCTCGATCTGGAGGATGCGGTCGCGCCCGAGGAGAAGGGACGCGCGCGGGCGGCGGCGGTCGCGGCGGCGCGGGAGGGCGGGTTCGGCGGGCGGACGCTGGTCGTGCGGGTCAACGGGCTCGATACGGACTGGGGCGCGGACGATCTCGCCGCCGTATCCGCCGCGCCGTTCGCGGCGGTGCTCGCGCCCAAGGTCGACGGTCCCGACGACGTTCGCCGCTGCGCCGAGCGGCTGGGCGGGGGCCAGGAGTTGTGGATCATGGTCGAGACGTGCCGCGGCGTGCTCGCGCTCGAGCGCCTAGCGGCTTGCGCGCGCGACACCGCGCTGACGACGTTCGTGCTCGGCTTCAACGATCTCGCCAAGGAGATGCGCGCGCGCCCCGGCCCCGACCGCGCGCCGTTCCTGCCGTTTCTTTCCCACGCGGTCGCCGCGGCGCGGGTCCACGGGCTGACGGTGCTCGACGCGGTCCATAACGCGATCGACGACGCCGAGGGGTTCGCGCGGTCGTGCGCGCAGAGCGTGGCGTTCGGCTGCGACGGGCGCACGCTCATCCATCCGTCGCAGATCGCGCCGTGCAACGCCGCCTTTTCGCCAAGCGAGGCCGAGGTCGCGCAGGCGCGCGCGATCGTCGCGGCGTTCGCCCTGACCGAGAACCGCGACAAGGGCGCGGTGCGGGTCGCGGGCCTGATGGCGGAGCGGCTGCACCTAGCGGAGGCCGAGCGCATGCTCGCCTTCGCCGCCGCGTGCGCGGAACGACCGGGCGCGTCATCCCTTTAGGTCGGATGACCGAGAGCTATTCCTGATGGCCGGGCGCTGGCCGAGCCGCCTGTGGATCGTCCGCCACGGCGAGAGCGCGGGCAATGTCGCGCGAGACGCGGCGCAGGCGAGCGGCGCGAGCCGGATCGCGCTGGACGTCCGCGACGTCGACGTGCCGCTGTCGCCGCGCGGCGAGGATCAGGCGCGCTCGCTGGGCCACTGGTTTTCCGAACGCCCCGACGAGCGGCCGGAGGTGCTGCTCGTCTCGCCCTATCTCCGTGCGCAGGCGACCGCGCGGCTGTTCACCGAAAGCGGCGGCATGGCGAACGATTGCGGGCCCTGCGTCGACGAACGGCTGCGCGAAAAGGAGTTCGGCATCCTCGACGGGCTGACCACCGCAGGGATCGGCGAGTTCCACCCCGACCAGATCGCGTTCCGCCGCCTGCTCGGCAAATTCTACCATCGCCCGCCGGGGGGTGAGAGCTGGTGCGACGTCATCTTCCGCCTGCGCGCGGTGATGGACACGATGTCGCTCCATTATGCGGGCAAGCGCGTGATGGTCGTCGCGCATCAGGTCGTGGTGCTGTGCCTGCGCTACATTATCGAGAAGATGGACGAAGCGACGATCCTGGCGATCGACAAGCAAGGCGATGTCGCGAATTGTTCGGTCACCGAATATCGTTTCGATCGGGGCGCGGCGGGCGACGGCGGGCTGACGCTGGTCCGCTACAATGCGACCGCGCCGGTGGCGGAGGAGGCGACGGTGACCGCCGAGCCGTCCCGCGGGATCGGGGCGCGGGGATGACCGAAGTCACTCCCCTGGACAGCAAATGGATCGCCGCCAACCCCGCCCCCGTCCACGGATCGGGCACGACCAAGAACAGCCGCGGCCGGGTGCTCGCGATCGGCGGCGCGGCGCGGGTGCCCGGCGCGTTGCGGCTGACCGGCGAAGCGGCGCTGCGGGCGGGCGCGGGCAAGCTGCAGATCGCGACGATCGCGTCGGCCGCGCTGCCGATCGGCATCCTTGTGCCCGAAGCCGGGATCATCGCTCTGCCCGAGGACGAGGCGGGCGAGATCGCGGCGGATTGCGCCGCCATGCTCGCCAAGCCGCTCGGATCGTGCGACGCGGCCGTCGTCGGACCCGGGATCAGCGACAACGACGTCGCCGAGCGCGTCGCGCGATGCGTCCTGACCCGTGCGGCCGACGACGCCGCGATCGTCGTCGACGCCGCGGCGATCGGCGGGCTGGCGCGATGCCGCGCGGAGATCGCGCGCTTCGCCGGGCGGCTCGTCATCACCCCGCACCACGGCGAGATGGCCGCGCTCACCGGCGAATCGGCCGAAGCGATCGGCGACGATCCCGAACGCTTCGCGCGCGAGGTCGCAAGCGCGTACGGGATCATCGTGGTGCTCAAGGCCGACGACACGTTGGTCGCGACGCCGGACGGAGCGATGCTCCATTACCTCGGCGGCGGGATCGGGCTGGCGACCGGCGGATCGGGCGACGTGCTGGCGGGGGCGATCGCGGGGCTGCTGTCGCGCGGCGCGGCGCCGGTCGTCGCGGCGGGGTGGGGCGTCTGGCTCCACGGTCACGGCGGGCGGCGGGTCGCCGCGGCGCGCGGGCCGATCGGCTTTCTGGCGCGCGAGCTGCCCGACGAGTTTCCGCGGCTGCTTCCGCAATAGGCCGGGGCTGGCGCTGCGCCGCCGCGCGGCTATGCTGCGGCAAGGAGATCGGTCATGCTCGTCATCGCCCTGTTCGCCGCGCAGGCGGACCTTCACGTCGCGCCCTCGAGGCCGGAGGGCCATGTCCACCAGGCTCAGCCCGGCATGCTCAAGGTCTGCCCGGCCGCGCCGGTGATCCCCGCGGGGCTGGAGGGGTGGCGGACGATGACGCCGGTCGCGGCGGGCCGCGCGCCCGCGCCGATCCGTGTCGGGCGCGGCGTGCGCGCGACGCTGCTGGCGGGGGCGGAGGTGCGCTATCCGGTCGCGCCCGCGAAGCCGGGCGCGGCGGGGACCAGCGGCGGCGTCTTCGCGTTCGAGGCGGCGAAAGCGGGGCGCTACCGGGTCGCGCTCGGCGCGCGCGCGTGGATCGACGTGGTGCAGGGCGGCCGCACGCTGCCGTCAGCGACGCATGGACACGGGCCGGACTGCTCGCCGATCAAGAAGCTGGTCGACTTCGATCTGGCGGCGGGGCGGTATGTGCTGCAGGTCGCGGGCAGTTCGAACCCGACGCTGCCGCTGATGATCGCGCAGGTGAGCGGGTGAAGGAGCCGGCGTCCGACCGGCTGGCCGCGGAGGTCGCGGCGTACGGCGACGATTCCGAGCTGCGCGCGATCGTGGAGGACGTGTGCCGCATCACCGGCATGGGCTTC
>SXHP01000211.1 GCA_005773165.1 Sphingomonadales bacterium
ACCTCTGTGGTGGCGCTACCCGCGCGCGATCGGAGCGCGCGCGCGCTGCACACGCTGCTGCCGGTGCGTGCGGCTTACGGGCTGACCCGGTGGAAGAACGTCGTGCTGCAGATGATCTTCTTTCGGCTCGCGCGCAAACGCCCCGCCCAGACGAAAGCGCGGCGGATCGGCCTGGTGCGGGAGGCGCTCGGGCCGGATGACGACGTCGCGACGCATTTCACCCCGCGCTCCCATCCATGGGATCAGCGGCTGGGCCTGGGGCCCGACGCCGATCTGTTCGACGCGATCCGGGCGGGCCGCGCGGCGGTGGAGACCGACACGATCGAGACGTTTACCGAGGACGGCATCCGGCTGGCGTCGGGCAAGACGCTCCCGGCCGACATCGTCGTGACGGCGACGGGCCTCGAACTCAAGATGGCGGGGGGGCTGGCGTTGACGGTCGACGGCGCGCCGGTCGCGCTGTCGGAGCGTCTCCATTACAAGGGGATGATGTACGAAGGCGTGCCCAACCTCGCCACCACCTTCGGCTACACCAACGCTTCCTGGACGCTCAAGGCGGACCTGACCGCGATGTATGTCTGCCGCTTGCTGAACACCATGACGAAGCGCGGGCTCCGGCAGGCGACGCCCTACAATGACGATCCGGAGATCGCCGAGGAACCGTTCCTGGAGTTTACGTCGGGATACGTGCAACGTGCGGCGTCGCTGCTGCCGAAGCAGGGCTCGAAGAAGCCGTGGAAGCTGAACCAGAATTACGCGCTCGACATCATGGCGCTGCGGCTGGGGTCGGTCGACAAGGCGATGCGCTTTTCGAACCCGGAGCCGTTGCGCACCGCGGCGTGACGTTCGCACGCGTCGCGAGTTTGGAGAAGCTGGTCGGGAGAAGCTAACGCTTCTCGACGCCGTCAGCTGAGAGATCGTCGGCGAGGAATATCATCAAACCTGGGGCGATGCTTTACCGGCCGCTCGGCATGAGGCTAGTATTTTACCGAAAAGCGGCGATCTTCGCAGCGGAGCGCCGAAGCGCGCAGGCTTAATCATCAAGATGTCGGTCCGAGGGGCGGCGCAACCGGGCTCCCGGTTCCGCCAAATCCTCTCGGACCGACGGTGTTCAGAGCTTTACCAGGGCTTGATGGTCTCATCACCGATGAGGAGCGCAAGAATGAACTTCAACATGGCCTTCTCCCTCGTTGGCGCCTGTTTACGGCGCAAAACGAGTCGTAATGGATAACGTCCCGGTAAACAATCGGTTCAACAGGTGATTAACCTATTTTACCCGCCGTTTTAAGCCAATCTTCAGAACCGAGCGCTTAGGCATGGCGGCATGAGAGAAGCCCTGTCGCCGCTGTCTGCGCCCGACGGTTCCCGCATCGCTGCGGGAGCGACGGAGAATGCTGCGCCGTGGTGCTTCTTCGCGATCGTGGTGATCGACAATTTTCCGATACTGCGCAGACACTTGGGACATGGCGTCGGGGCTCGCGCGATTGATGCGGTCGCCGCCAGGATCGCCTCGGTGGCGCCGGATGTCTCGCTTGCCGTCGTCGGGCGGGATCGGATTGAGCTGACGTCGGGCAATGTGGCGCGGGACGCCGCCGAAATTTTGCTGACGCGGATCGAGGCGACCTGCGCGCAACCCTTCTTCATCGATGGCGATGAGCACGCGGTCGAGCTGCTGCTGGGGGCGAGCAGCGCGCCTTTGTCCGAGCGCGACGAGCTGCGCCTGGTCGAAGACGCCGAGCATGCGCTGGAGGACGCGCGGACCGAGCGCCGCCCGATCGTGCGCGTGCTGTCGCGCCCCGGCGCGCTGGATCGGATCGCGCTGAAGCGGGATCTGGGTGCCGCGATCGCCGACGGGTCGCTGTTCGTTCAGTATCAGCCCAAGGTGCATCTTCGGCGGCAGGAGGTCGCGGGCGTCGAGGCGCTGCTCCGCTGGCGCCACCCCACACGCGGGTTGGTCCAACCCAACGATTTCATCCCGATCGCGGAAGAATCGCGCGACATCGTCGCGATGACGCTGTGGACGCTGCGGCGCGTGATCGAGGATCAGCGGCGGCTCGCCGCGCTCGGCCACGACCACATCATCTTCATCAATGTCGCCGGGGTGTTGCTCGGCGATGCGCGCTTCGTCCAGGCGGTTCGCGATCTCGTTCCGTCGAGCGGCGCCCGGATCGGTTTCGAGATCACCGAAACGTCGGTGATCCGCGATCCGGACAGCGCGATCACCCACCTTAAGATGTTCGATGCGATGGGGATCGTCGTGGCGATCGACGATTACGGCGCGGGATTGTCTTCGCTCGCCTATCTGAAGCAGCTGCCCGCGCGCGAACTCAAGATCGACAAGCTGTTCATCACCCAGCTGACCAGCTCCAATCGCGATCCGCTGATCGTGCGCTCCACCATCGATCTGGCCCATGCGCTCGACATGGAGGTCGTCGCGGAGGGCGTGGAGACCGCCGCGACGCTGGCGCTGTTGTCGGTGATGGGCTGCGACATGGCGCAAGGCTTTCTGATGAGTCGACCGATCGACTTCGATGCGCTGGTGATCTTCCTGCGCGACTACACGCCGGCCGCGCACGAGCCGCGCGCACATTTCGCCCGGCTGGCCGCCGGTCTGACGGGACGCTGAGCTGCGATGCGGAGGCTGTTGGCGCTTCTCGTTCTCCTCGCAAGCGGCATGGCGGTGACAAGCACCGCCGGGGCGCAGTCGCCGCGCGAGGTCGTGGACCTGACGCTCGCCGACGCTCGTGCCGCCATGCTGATCGACCCCGCTAGGGCGCAGATCAAGGCGCGCGCGGCGGCGCGCCAGATCGCGGGCGTCGCGAACCCGACCGTGCGAAGCACCTTGCAGGCGACTGCGCTGTGGCTGGAGGGTGAGGCCGCTCTCCGTCTCAAGGACCTGAAGCTTGCCGAAGCCAAGCTGGACAAGGCGCTGGCGCTCGCGAGACGTTATGCGCCGGGGTCAAAGCTGGAAGGCGACGCTCTGCTATCCAGCGGCAGCATGCACGGAGAGACCGGCCGGATCGTCGCGGCGCTCAGCGAGTTTCAGCGCTCGCATGCGATCTTTCTGAAGATCAAGGATGCCCGGAACCGCGCCATCGCGCTGATCTGCATCGCTTCGCTGTACATCGATGCGAAGGATTATACTGCGGCGCTTAAGTATCTCGATCAGGCGCTCGGCGCGTTCGACGGCGACCCTGGCCTCCAGATCTCAATCCAAAACAATCGCGCCGCGGTGCTGCGCAACCTGGGCCGCTATGCGGAAGCCGAGCGCGGCTTCCGCACGGCCCTGGCGCTTGCCGAACGGATGCGCAGCCGCGTGCTCGAGGCGCAGATATTGCGCAACATCGCGCGTGCCGAGCTGAACCAGAACGACCTGGCGGGTGCCGACCGCACCATCGCGCGAGGCGAAGCGATCGCGCGCTACACCGACACGTTCAACCAACAGGCGATCCTCGCGGCAGCCGCGCAGGCGGCGTTCCAGCGTGGGAGAACACAGCTTGCTGCGGAATTGATCCAACGCAGCTTCGGCGGCATGGACCTCGGCGCCACGCCGGTCAGCTACCGCGACGGTCATGCAACCGCGTATCGCGTGTTCCATGCCTTGCAACAGAATGACAAGGCCTTCGTCCATCTGCTCGCCCTCAAGCGCTTGGACGACCAGACGACCAAGCTCGCGACCTCAACGGGTGCGGCGTTGATGGCGGCGCGGTTCGATTTCGCCAATCAGGAGCTGCGGATCGCCCGTTTAAAAGCCGTCGACCTGGAGCGTCGGGTGGCGGCCGCGCGCGAGCAGGCCGCGGTACAGCGGTACATCTTTTTCGGCGGCGCGTTGGCGACGATGATCGTCATCGCTGCGTTGCTCACGGGGCTGGTGGTGGTGCGCCGCAGCCGCGACCGGGTTCGCGCAGCCAACGCCGATTTCGCGCTCGCCAACGAGGCGCTCGGCAAGGCGCTGGCCGCGAAGACCGAATTCCTGGCGACGACCAGCCATAGGAACTCGTCCATGCCGAAGGGTTTGGTGACGTAGTCGTCCGCGCCGGCGTCGAGCGCCTCCACCTTGTCCGAGGAATCGGTGCGCGCGGAGAGCACGATCACCGGCACGGTCAGCCAGCCGCGCAGCCC
>SXHP01000212.1 GCA_005773165.1 Sphingomonadales bacterium
ATAGGAAGCGGCCCCGAACGGGTCAAGCGAACATGTGCCGCGACAGCGGCTCCCACGGGCCCCCGCGATACCACCACGTCGCGAGCCCCGCGACCTCAACCTCACGCGGCCGAAAATCGCGTTCCAGCTGTTGAAGGAGCAGCCTGGCGGCGGCGGGCTGGACCTTGTTCTGCACCGTCACATGCGGTCGCCACCCGCCTGCGTCCTGCGGAGTCAGCAATCCGGCGAACGCCTCGGCGAGCCGCGCGCGGATGCCGGTCAGCTCGGGCGAGACGATGCGATAGGCGACGCCCCTCCCCAGCGACATCACGCCTGCGACCTTGGCCTGGGGCCCGCGCACCCCGCGCGTCTCCTCTGACAGCCGGTGCTTGAGCTCGCCCTCCGCCGACGGCGGCAGGTGGTGAAACATCGTGAGGTGCGCGGCGAGCTGGTTGCGTTCCGGCGGGAAATGCGCGGCTCGCATCGCATCCAGCCACGCCTGATCGGCGCGCCCGAACAGCGCAGTGACGATGATCGGCGCAGGCCCGCCCCGGACTTGGTTCCCGGTCAAATCTCTATCTGGCTGCCGAGCTCGACCACCCGGTTCGACGGCAGGCGGAAGAACTCCATCGCGCTTTCCGCATTGCGCAGCATCCAAGCGAACAGCTTCTCGCGCCAGATCATCATGCCGGGCCGTTCGGAGGCGAGCAGCGTCTGACGCGACAGAAAGAAGCTGGTGTCGATCATTCTAAATTGCGCGCCGCATTCGTTCACCTGCTTGAGCGCCGCGGGAACGTCGGCCTCTTCCATGAAGCCGTAGCGGAGGATGAGGCGGTGAAAGCCTTCGCCAAGCTCTTCGCGGTGCGCACGGTCTTGCTCGGGCCAATAAGGCTGGTCGACGATCTTCACGGTCAGCAGGATGACCCGCTCGTGCAGAACCTTGTTGTGCTTCAGATTGTGGAGCAGCGCATGGGGCACGCCTTCGGCGGTCGACGTCATGAACACGGCTGTGCCGGGGACACGCGACGCGGAGGTCGCGGCCGAGTCGATGAAGATCTTGATGGGCATCGCCGCTTCGCGCAGCCGCGCGATCATCAGCTGACGCCCCTTCGACCAGGTGGTCAGAAGCGTGAAGATCACCAGCCCGACCAGCAACGGCACCCAACCGCCCTCCGGCACCTTGGTCAGGTTCGAGGACAGATAGGCGACGTCGACGAACAGGAACACGCCGAGCACGGGCAGCGCCAGCCGCTTCTTCCACTTCCATAGCGAAAGCAGAACAACGCCCAGCAGCACGCTGTCGATGAACATCGCGCCGGTCACCGCTATGCCGTACGCCGCCGCAAGATTGCTGGACGATTGGAAGAACAGCACCAGCAGCAGCACCGACACCATCAGCGCCCAGTTCACGACGGGAATATAGATCTGCCCCACCGCGCTCTCGCTGGTGTGGGTGATGCGCAGCCGCGGCACGAAGCCGAGCTGGATCGCCTGCTGGGTCAGGCTGAACGCGCCGGAAATCACCGCCTGGCTCGCGATGATCGTCGCCAGGATCGCGAGAATGACAAGGGGCAGCCGGAACGTCTCGGGCGCCAGGAAGAAGAACGGGTTCTTGATCACCTCCGCGGCGTTCGCCGGGTCGCTCAGGATCATCGCGCCCTGACCCAGATAGTTCAGCATCAGCGCGGGCAGAACGAAGAACAGCCAGGAGAACCGGATCGGGTTGCGCCCGAAATGTCCCATGTCGGCGTAGAGCGCCTCGGCCCCGGTCACCGCGAGCACCACCGAGCCGAGCGCCAGAAAGGCGCGGATCCCGTCCAGCTGGAAGAACTGGATCGCGTACAACGGATTGAGCATCGCGAACACGATTTCGGGCATCTTGACGATGTGCATGACGCCGAGCACCGCCAGCGTCGAGAAGTAGAGGATCATCACCGGGCCGAAGACCGCGCCGACCTTCGCCGTGCCGATCGCCTGCATGAAGAACAGCCCGATCAGGATGACCACCGCGATCGGCACCACGTACGGCTGGAACCCCGGGTTGACGACGATCAGCCCTTCCGACGCGGACAGCACCGACATCGCGGGCGTGATCATGCTGTCGCCGTAGAACAGCGCGGTCGCGAACACGCCGAGCAACACGATGGGCGCCGACCAGCGGCGGCCCGGACTGTTGCGGTTGATCAGCGCCAGCAGCGCCAGGCTGCCGCCCTCGCCCTTGTTGTCGGCGCGCATGATGATGGAGACGTATTTGAACGTCACCACGATCATCAGCGACCAGAAGATGAGGCTGAGCACGCCGAAGATGTGCGGCTGATCGGGCAACAGCGGGTGGTGGCCGACGAACGTCTCGCGGAACGCGTAGATCGGGCTTGTGCCGATATCGCCGAACACGATCCCGATGGCGCCGATCACGAGCTTGGGCAGTCCCTGCCCGGCGTGACCATGGCCGGAAGGCTCCGCATGGGCCGTGTCCGTGTCGCCCCTTGTATCGGGCAACCCGGCAGCATTGGCGGCGTCGGTCATGAAAGGGTCGGCCTCGCGAAGGAACGCTCAAACCGCGCGGGGTTCCGCCCGGGACACGCGACGTTTAGCATGCGCCGATCAGGCGGTGCAACGGCGCGTGCGGGGCGCTATAGCGGCGGTATCATCAGATACAATGAGGGTGTCATGAAGGTCGGTGTTCCCAAGGAGATCCAGAATCACGAGTACCGGGTCGGCCTGACTCCGCCGTCGGTGGCCGAGCTGGTCGCGGCGGGGCACGAGGTGGTGGTGGAGACCGGCGCGGGGCTCGGCATCGATTTCGGGGACGAGGCCTATGTCGCGGCGGGCGCGACGATCCTGCCCGACGCGGCGTCAGTGTTCGCCGCGGCCGCCCTGCTCCTTCTCCAGATAATGCGCGCCGACCTGGACCGACATGCGCCCTGCGACCTCGCTCATCGGCTTCAGCAGCGGCAGCCCGCCGCCGGGCGCGGTCACTGTCTCATAGGCGATGCAGGTCGCGCCCGACGACATCAGCCCTTCCGCCTGCGGCTTGTCGGCGGCGAGGTGGAGATAGGTGAAGAGGGTGTGGCGCGGTTCGAGCAGCGCGATCTCGCTCGCCTGCGGTTCCTTAACCTTCACGATCATGTCGCTCTGCGCGAAGACTTCGGCGGCGGTGGCGACGATGCGCGCGCCGGCGGCGACATAGTCCTGATCCTCGAAATCGATGCCGCCGCCCGCCTTGGTCTCGACGACGACCTCGTGCCCTGCGGCGACGAGTTCGGCGACC
>SXHP01000213.1 GCA_005773165.1 Sphingomonadales bacterium
GAAGACGTGCTCGACACATGGTTCTCCAGTGCCTTGTGGCCGTTTGCTACAATGGGCTGGCCGGAGGGCGAGAAGACGCTCGCGGGCCGCTACCCCAACGACGTGCTCGTCTCGGGCTTCGACATCCTGTTCTTCTGGGATGCCCGGATGATGATGCAGGGTTTGCATCTGATGGGCGATGTGCCCTTCAAAACGCTGTATCTGCACGGTCTCGTCCGCGCGGCGGACGGCGCGAAGATGTCCAAGTCGAAGGGCAACACCGTCGATCCGCTCGGCCTGATCGACCGCTACGGCGCGGACGCGCTGCGCTTCTTCATGGCGGCGATGGAGAGCCAGGGCCGCGACATCAAATTGGATGAGAAGCGCGTCGAGGGCTATCGCAACTTTGCCACCAAATTGTGGAACGCGGCCCGCTTCTGCCAGGCCAACGGCATCGGCGGTTCCACGACGCTGGAGCCGCCTGCCGCTGCGCTCGCGGTCAACAAATGGATCGTCGCGGAGACGATCGCCTGCGTCCAGGCGGTCGACCTGGCGCTCGCCGACTACCGCTTCGACGGCGCGGCCAACGCGATCTATCAGTTCGTCTGGAGCCGGTTCTGCGACTGGTACGTCGAACTGATCAAGGGAAGCATCGACGAGGAGACCAAGGCGGTCGCGGGCTGGGTGCTCGACCAGATCCTCGTCCTCCTGCACCCGGTCATGCCCTTCATCACCGAAGAACTTTGGCACGCGCTCGCCCCGCGCGAGCACGAGCTGATCGTCGCCAAATGGCCGATGCCCGACGCGCGGGCGATCGATCCGGAAGCGACACGCGAGATCGACTGGCTGATCCGGTTAATCGGCGAGGTCCGCGGCGCGCGCATGGAGCTGAACGTACCGCCGGGCGCGCGCGTGCCCTTCATGGTGAGCGACGCCTCTGACGAGACACGCGCTCGGCTTCGGACCCATGCCGCGACCATTGCCAGGCTCGCCAGGATCGAGCCGGGCGCGGATGGCGGCGAGGCGCAGATCGTCGTCGACGAGGGGACCTACACGCTGGCGCTGGGGGGAGTCATCGACCTCGCCGCCGAACGCGCCCGCCTGGCCAAAGCGATCGCCGCCGCCGAGAAGGAACGCGATGCGCTGGCGGGCCGTCTCGGCAACGCCGGTTTCGTAGAGCGCGCCAAGCCCGAGGCGGTCGAAAAGGCGCGCGCCGACCACGCGGACCGCTCGGCCGAGGCCGTGCGGCTGGCGGCGGCGCTGGCGCGACTGAGCTAGGTGGTCGGACCCGGTCAGCGGGACCTGACAACCGGCCCGATCGGCCGGACGCTGATCGCGTTCGCGCTGCCGACGTTGGGATCGAACATCCTCCAGTCGCTCAACGGATCGATCAACGCGATCTGGGTCGGCCGGTTTCTCGGCGAGGACGCGCTGGCCGCGACGTCGAACGCCAACATCATCATGTTCCTGATGTTCGGCGCGGTGTTCGGGTTCGGCATGGCGGCCACGATCATCGTCGGCCAGAGCTGGGGCCGCGGCGACGCCGGCGCCGCGCGCCGTGCGTTCGGTTCGGCGATCGGTCTGGTCATCGCCGCATCCATCGTGGTCGCGGCGGCGGGCGTGATCTTTGTCGACGATATTTTGCGGCTGCTCGTGACCCCCGCGGCGGCGCTTGATGATGCCAGAGCCTATCTGCGCGTCATCTTCCTCGGCCTGCCGGCGTCGATGATCCTTGTTCTGGTGTTCATGGGGCTGCGCGGCACCGGCGATTCGCTGACGCCCTTATGGTTCATGGTGCTCAGCGTGGCGTTGGACGCGGGGCTGAACCCGGTGCTGATCCTGGGGCTGGGGCCGTTCCCGCGCATGGAGATCGCCGGCTCCGCGGCGGCGACGCTGGTCGCGAGCGTCGTGACGGTGTCGACGCTCGCGCTCTACATTCACTGGCGCGGGTTGCCGCTGCGGCTGCGCGGGCGCGAGCTGCGCTACCTGATCCCGACCCGCGCGCTGACCGGCACCATCGTCGCCAAGGGGCTGCCGATCGGCGCGCAGATGCTGGTGATCTCGGGCGCAGGGTTGGCGATGGTCGGGCTGGTCAACCGGGAAGGGATAGCGACCACCGCGGCCTATGGCGTCGTCCAGCAGATCTGGACCTATGTCCAGATGCCCGCCATGGCGGTAGGCGCGGCGGTCAGCGCAATGGCGGCGCAGAACATCGGCGCGGGGCGCTGGGACCGGGTCGGACGGATCACCCGCGACGGGCTGCTCATCAACCTGGGCCTGACCGGGGGCGTCGTGGCCCTTGCGCTGGTGTTTGACCGCGCGATCCTGGGCATCTTCCTGCCGGACGCGAGCGCGGCTCTGCCGATCGCCGAGCATATCAGCCTCACGTCGACCTGGGGCTTCGTCCTGTTCGGCGGCACCATGGTGCTGTTCGGCACGGTGCGCGCCAACGGCGCGGTGTGGGGGCCGCTCGCTATCCTGTTCCTGTCGCTGTTCGCGGTCCGGCTCGGCGTCGTGTTCGCGATGCGGCCCGCGATCGGCGCGGACGCCTTGTGGTGGAGCTTTCCGATCGGTTCGATCGCGACCGTGACGCTGGCCGCGGCATATTACCTGCAAGGCGGCTGGCGGCGCGGCGCGTTGCTCGCACCCGAAGGCGAGGCATGCGACCAGCGTGCCCACGCCGATGTCGAGCCCGCGGGCGCGCTCAAGCCGGCGGGATAGACTACGCCGGTTGGTCAGGCGCCATCACCCGGATGACCGCCGCGGCGATTCTTGCGGTGACCGGCGTATGCGCGAGAACCTCTCCGTCGATCGAAATCGGCAGGCGAGGAATGGTGTCGATCTTCATCGCCTTGCCGCGGAACTCGCGAACCTCATCGTGCCGCGCCTCGAGCTTCAGCATGTTCGCGGCCCAGTTGCGGATGAGGCGGCGCTTGACGTGCCCCAGCACCGCCTGAACGACGATCTCACCCGAATCGACGTCCTGCGACTCGATCAGTTCGACCCCGCCGTGATAATTGCCGTTGGAGATGCGCACCTCGACCACGCGCATCCGCTGCGCGGCGTCGCCTTCGCCGACGATCAGGGTGAAGGGGCGAAAGCGCAGGAACTGGTAGGCGGCCCAGCCGAGATAGCCGATGCGCCCGAGCACCTTTTTGAGATTGTGCGGCACAGATTCGGCGATCTTCGGACTCATGCCCATCGCCGCGCAATTGGCGAAATAGTCGCGGTCGATCATGCCCAGGTCGATGCGCCGCGGCTTGCCGGTGCGGATCACGTTCACCGCGCCGGGTATGTCGATCGGGATGCCCAAGGTCCGCGCGAAGCTGTTGGCGGTGCCGAGCGGCAGCACTCCCAGAATCACGTCATGGCCGACCAGCAGGTCGACGAGGCCGCTGATCGTGCCGTCGCCCCCGCCCAGGATCAGCAGGTCGGGCTTCTTCGCCAGCGCCGCGCGCACCGTTTCCTCCAGATCGTCGGGATCCTCGACCGGATGCGCGTCCACGGGAAAGGGGAGGCCGTCCATCGCGGCGCACGCTTGCTCGAACAGTCTCTGTCCCTTGCGCGACTTGGCGTTGACGACGAGCGCCGCGGATCGAATTTGGGTCATCGACGCTCCAGTGGTTACCGTGGCGCAACGCTTGCCGTCATGCGTACGATCCCGCAAAGCCCCGCGTCATGTCCGCCAGCTATCCCGCGCTTCGTCTGCGCCGCACCCGCACCCACGCCTGGAGCCGTCGGCTTCACGCCGAAACGGTGCTGACCCCCGCCGACCTGATCTGGCCGCTGTTCATCGCGGAGGGCGAGGGGGTGGAGGAGCCGGTCACCTCGCTGCCCGGCGTGTCTCGCTGGTCGGTCGACGGCATCGTCGCGCGGGCGCGCGAGGCGCGTGACCTCGGCATTTCCTGTGTCGCGCTGTTCCCCAACACTCCCCGCCACCTGCGCTCCGAGCGCGGCGACGAGGCGGGCAATCCCGACAACCTCATGTGCCGAGCGATCCGCGCGCTCAAGGACGCGACGCCCGACATCGGCGTGCTGACCGACGTGGCGCTGGACCCCTATACCACCCACGGTCACGACGGGCTGGTCGACGCTGCCGGGTATGTCGTCAACGACACGACCGCTGAGGCGCTGGTCGCGCAGGCGCTCAATCAGGCGCGCGCGGGGGCCGACATCATCGCGCCCAGCGACATGATGGAC
>SXHP01000214.1 GCA_005773165.1 Sphingomonadales bacterium
GAGCAGGATGATCGCCACGCCGAAATTGCCGATCATCCGGAACAGCCAGTCGAGATAGGTGAAGATCGGCCGCTCGACGATCTCGAACCAGCCCCAGTCGATCGCCCGGCCGAGCAACGGTATGCCTGCGTCCTCGTAGCGGTTGAGCGCTGCGACCTCCTTTGCGCCCGCGAACACGCGGGCGGTGGTGGTCAGCGCCTGACCGGGCGCAAGGCGGCGCGGCTCCAGCGCGAAATCGGCCTGGAAGACGTTGCCGTCTGCGCGGAACCCTGAGCGGACGGGCACGGACTGCTCGGGCGCAAGGGCGGCGAGCCAGTAATTGTCGCCGAAGCCGAGCCAGCCGCCGCGCGTGTCGAAATAGTTCTCCCCCGTCTTGGCGCTGTCGCCGAACATGCGCTCGAACACCCCCGGCGATTCGCCGCGCAGGTTCTCATAGTCGATGTCGTAATTGGCGCCGTCGTCGAACACGCCGATCGGGCCGACGTGGTTGGTCCAGCTGCTCGTGTCCTTGGACACGCCGGTGCGCGACAGGAGCCCGTACGGCCGGATCAGGACGGGCGCGGCGCCCGCATTGCCGACGCTCTGCCGGACGGTGAACAGATAGGTGTCGTCGACCGCAATTCGGAGCGCGTAGCGGAGACCCTGCGGGCTGGTCCAGGTCAGCGTGACGGGCCGCGCCGGGGTCAGCTCCGCCGCGTCGGCGGTCCATTGGGTGTCGGGGCCCGGGGCCGCGACGCCGTCGCCCGACCAGCCGAAGCTCGCGAAATAGGAATCGGGCGCGCCCGACGGGGAGAAGAGGCGGATCGGGCGCGAGTCCTTTGCGATCGTCTCCTTGTGACGAAGCAGCACCAGATCGTCGATCCGCCCGCCCTTGAGATTGATCGAGCCTGCGACCGAAGGCGTGGCGATGCGGACGCGCGGCGTCTCGCGCAGCACCACCTGGCGGTCGCGGACGGCGGCGGGCGCGGTCGACACCGCGCCCGCCTCTGGCTTGGGCAGAACCTTGGACTTGCCGTTCTCGATCTTCGTTACGGGCGGGTTTGCGGTGGGAAAGAAGCGCTGCTGGACGAGCGGAAAGCCGAACAGGATCAGCGCCGCGATCACCGCGAACAGGACGAAATTGCGACGGTCTTCGGTCAAAGCATTGGCCCTAGTTCGATCAGGGAACGGGATCATAGCCGTGCCCGCCCCAAGGCCGGCACCGCGCGATCCGCCGCACGGCGAGCCAGCCCCCCTTGGCCGCGCCATAGCGGCGAAGCGCGGTGATTGCATAGGCGGAACACGACGGCGTGTAGCGGCAGGTGGGCGGCAGGATCAGCGAAGGCCCGATCTGCCAGGCGCGGGCGACGCCGATGAGGAGCCGCGCGGCGAGCGTCATGCGCCCGCGACCTTGCGCAGCGCCTTGGACAATTCGGTGCGGAGAAGCGTGAAATCGCGCTCGACGCCGCCGCTGCGGCCGATCAGCACATGGTCCGCGCCGGGGACGCCCCGCGTCGGAAGCAGTTCGCGGGCGAGCGCGCGCAGCCGGCGCTTCATCCGATTGCGCACCACCGCGTTGCCGATCTTCTTGGTGACGGTGAAGCCGACGCGCATCGCCTCGTTCCCGTCACGGCGCGGGCGCACCAGCAGGACGAAGCCCGGCATCGGCGCGCGCTTGCCCGTGTTCGCCGCGAGGAAATCGCGGCGAAGCGTCAGGGTGCTTAGGCCGACAGCTTCTTGCGGCCGCGGTTGCGGCGCGCCCGGATCACCGACCGGCCGCCCACCGTCGCCATCCGCGCGCGACAGCCGTGGCGGCGGGCGCGAACCAGATGGCTCGGCTGAAAGGTCCGCTTCATCGTTCATCCTAACGTATTCAACAATAGAAAACGGCCGCCACGCAGGACGGCCTTGCTGGGGGCGCGCCTACGCGAAGCGGGTACCCAAGTCAACGTCGCGCCTGCTCGCGCGCACGGCGGCGCAGCGCGCTGCCGCGGCGCATGAGGCGGTCGAGAAATGCGCCGGTGCGCGGGTGACGCCGCTTCGCCCGCACGAACCGGATCCGCGCCCAGTGCGAGTTGCGCAGCACCAGCAGCAGCCCGCCCGCGAAGATGAAGGTGGCGGCGGGGCCAGGGAGCGGCGCGGTGATCGGGGCGACGATCATCATCAGAATGCCGCCCGAGAGCTGGGCCATGCGGGCGGCGGGGGAACGCGACATGGCGGCCATTTGGCGCGAGTGTGTTAGGATTGCAAGACGCCCGCAAGGCGTTCCCAACGCCGCCAAACCCGGTATGACCACAGCATAACAGGGGAAGTGCATGGCGGCGATCGTGTCCACGGTGGCGTATCTGGGGCTGGAGGCGCGCAGCGTAGAGGTGCAGGTGCAGTTGATCCCGGGGCTGCCCGCGTTCAACGTGGTCGGCCTGGGCGACAAAGCGGTGGGCGAAAGCCGCGAGCGGGTGCGCGGCGCGATCGCGGCGATGGGGCTGGCGCTGCCGCCCAAGCGGATCGCGGTCAATCTGTCGCCCGCCGATCTGCCCAAGGACGGCAGCCCTTTCGACCTGCCGATCGCGCTGGCGCTGCTCGGCGCGATGGGGGTGGTCGACGTCGAGACGCTGGCCGATTACGTCGTGGTGGGCGAACTCGGGCTCGACGCGCGGATCGCGCCGTCGCCGGGCGTGCTGCTCGCCGCGCTGCATGCGTCGCAAGAGGGCAAGGGGCTGGTCTGCCCCGCCGCGCAAGGATCCGAGGCGGCATGGGCGGGGTCGATCGAGGTCGTGGCGGCGCCGGATCTGCTCGCGCTGCTCAATCATTTCAAGGGCCACGGCCTGCTCCGCGCGCCCGAGCCCGGCGATGCGGAGGAGGGGGTCCACGCGCCCGACCTGCGGCAGGTGCGGGGGCATGCCGACCAGGCAGGGGTGGCGGGCCGGCAGCAGCCCGGCGGCGTGCACGGTCGTCATCACCGCGGCGCCGACCTTCTCGGCGAGCTCGGCGATC
>SXHP01000215.1 GCA_005773165.1 Sphingomonadales bacterium
CAGGTCGCCCGCGCCGGTGGTGTCGACCACCGTGTCGATCGGGTCCGCCGGCACTTCGGCGCGCTGGCCGTCCTGGACCGCGATCGCGCCGTGCGCGCCGCGGGTGCAGACCAGAGTCGGGACCTGCCGCGCGGCCCAGGCGACCGCCGCCTCGAAGTCGTCGACCTCGGCAAGCGCAAGCAGCTCGGCCTCGTTGGCGAACAGGATGTCGACCAGCCCGTCGGCGAGAAGCGTGCGGAAATCGCCGCCGTGGCGCGAAATGCAGAACACGTCGCTCAGCGTGAACGCGACCTTGCGCCCCGCCCCCCGCGCGACCGCGATCGCGGCGCGCATCGCGGCGCGCGGCTCCTCGGGGTCCCAGAGATAGCCTTCGAGGTACAGGATCGCCGCGCCCGCGATCAGATCGCGGTCGATCGCGGCCGCGGGCAGGAACTGACCCGCGCCGAGAAAGGTGTTCATCGTCCGCTGGCCGTCGGGCGTCACGAAGATCAGGCACCGACCGGTCGTCGGCGCGCCCGGGCGGACCGCGGTGTCGAAGCGGATGCCGACGCTGCGGATGTCGTGCGCGAACACCTCGCCCAGCTGGTCGTCGGCGACCTGGCCGATGAACCCGCACTTGCCGCCGAGCGCCGCGATCCCCGCGACGGTGTTGGCGGCCGAGCCGCCGCTCGCCTCGATCCCCGGCCCCATCTTGGCGTAAAGCGCGTCGGCCTCTTCCGGCGAGAACATCAGCTGCATCGATCCCTTCGCCATCCCCTCCTGCGCGATAAAAGCGTCGTCGGCCTGGCTGAGGATGTCGACGATCGCATTGCCGATCGCGACAACGTCGTAAGTAGGCTGGGTCAAAGGAGGCTCCGGATGCGGGAAAAGCGCCGCCCTAATCGGGCCTTCCGACCCGCGCAACAGCAGCGGCGTTGACGCGAGGAACCGCGGGCGGCATCCCGCTGGCGTGATCCGCGCGCTCGCCTTGTCGCTCGCCCAGCTCGGCGATCGCCGCATAGTGGCGGTGCTGGCGAAGTCGCTCGGGCTGACGCTGGTGCTGTGCCTGATCCCCGGCGTCGCGATCGGCGTCGCGCTGCCGATGCTGATCGGCGACCTGCTCGGCGGGTGGAGCGCGGCCGCGGCGGGGCTCGCCGGGTTCACCGTGACGATCCTGTCGCTGTGGCTGCTGTTCCGCGCGGTCGCGGTCGCGGTGATCGGGGTGTTCGGCGACGAGGTGGTCGCCGCGGTCGAAGCGCGACACTATCCGGGCGCGGTCGCGCGCGACGTGCCGCTCAGCGCCAGCCTCGCGATGGGCGCGCGATCGGGGCTGCGCGTGATCGCGGTCAACCTCTTGCTGCTCCCGGTCTACCTCGTCCTGCTCGCGACCGGGATCGGCACGCCGCTCGCGTTCCTTGCGGTCAACGGCTGGCTGCTCGGGCGTGATCTCGGCGACATGGTGGCGGTACGGCATTGCTCGCTGGCGGAGATGCGCGGCTGGCGGCGCGCGACGCAGGGACGCCGTTTCCTGCTCGGCGTGGGCGTCTCCGCATTGTTCCTCGTCCCTTTCGCCAACCTGCTCGCGCCCGTGCTCGGTGCCGCGATGGCGACCCACCTGTTCCACGAAGGCAGACCATGAAGGCTTTTCCCCTCCTGCTTCTGCTCGGCGGCTGCGCGGCGGCGGGCGGGCGTCCCGTCACCGCGCCGCGCCTGCCCGCCCCCTATGGAACAGCCGGGCTGGAGCGCGTCACCGGCCAGACGGCCGCCGCGCTGACCCAGCTGTTCGGCCAGCCCGACGCCGACGTCCGCGAAGGAACCGCGCGCAAGCTCCAGTTCCAGAGCGGCATCTGCGTCCTCGACGCTTATCTCTACCCGCCCAAGAGCGGCGCCGAGCCGCGCGTCACCCACCTCGACGCGCGCGAGCCCGACGGGAGCGCGATCGACCGCGCGAGCTGCGTCGCCGCGCTGACCCGGCGCGAGGGCGGCAAATGACCGAAAAGGAGCGGATGCTCAGCGGCGCGCTGTACCGCGCCGACGACGCGGAGCTGGCGGCCGACCAGGCGCGGATCGCTGGCTGGATGGTCCGGTACAACGCATCGCTCGCCGCCCCGCCCGAGGCGCGCCACGCTTTGCTCGCCGAAGCCTTCGCCGAGGTCGGCCCCGGCGCGGTGATCAGGCCGCCGTTCCACTGCGATTTCGGCTACAACATCCGCCTGGGCGCGGGCGCGTTCCTCAATTTCGGCTGCGTCATCCTCGACGTCGTCGCGGTCTCCATCGGCGCGGGCGCGCAGATCGGCCCCGGGGTCCAGCTTCTCACCGCCGACCACCCCCGCGATCCCGCAGTCCGCGCCGAGCTGCTGGAGTTCGGACGGCCGGTGACGATCGGCCGCAACGTGTGGATCGGCGGCGGCGCGCTCGTGCTCCCCGGCGTCACGATCGGCGATGACGCGATCGTCGGCGCCGGGTCCGTCGTCACCCGCGACGTCCCTTCGGGCGCGACGGTCGTGGGGAACCCGGCACGGGCGCGCTGAGGTGCTTCCTTCTTAGCCCTCTCCCGCAAGCGGGAGAGGGTTGGGTGAGGGTCTTCTTCTTTCTTCTTCCGTCCGTTGTTGCGCAGTTGCGAGGATGACCTCCAGCACCCCGTTCAAATTCTCGAAGACGTCCGAGTTCCAGAACCTGATGATCGCAAAGCCCTGTGCCTCCAGTTCCGCAGTCCGACGCTGGTCGACTTTCTCGCTATGCTGACTGCCGTCGATCTCTACGATCAACATGGCCTGAAGGCAGACGAAGTCCGCGATGCGTCCCGCGACCGTGTGTTGAAATCGCCACTTGAAACCGCCGATCTGCCGGTTGCGAAGCGCCTGCCAGACGCGGTCTTCGGCCTCGGTGCGATCCCGGCGAAGTTGCGCGGCATGGCGGCTGATCTGGCGGCGGACGAGCGGCATGATGCGAGCGTAAATGAAGAGCGAAGAAGTAAGAAGACCCTCACCCAACCCTCTCCCGCATGCGGGAGAGGGCTAGAAGCACTCGCCTCGGTACATCTCTATCGTGCCCTTCCGCGCACGCGCACGCATCAAAAGGTGGCAACGTCCTCGGCTTCGCGCAGCCGCGCCAGCGCCCAGGACGCCGCCTCCGCGACGACGGGCGAAGGATCGCCGACCAGCGCCTCCAGCGCTCGCACCAGCCGCGGATCGCGGCTGGTCCCCGCCGCGATCGCCGCGTTGCGGACCATTTGGTCGCGGCCGATGCGCTTGATCGGCGAGCCTGCGAAGACCTGACGGAACCCCGCTTCGTCGAGGGAGAGCAGGTCGGCGAGGTCGGGGGCGGCGAGCTCCGCGCGCGGGGCGAAGGCGAGGTTGGCGGCGGCGGCGCTCGCGAACTTGTTCCACGGGCACACCGCCAGGC
>SXHP01000216.1 GCA_005773165.1 Sphingomonadales bacterium
AGAACGAACCCGCGCCCCTGCCAGACCCCAAGCCTTACACCTACCTGGCTGGAATGCTTGCACTCGGACTCGCCGCTGTCGCCGTCACCAACGCCTGGTGGGCAATCGTCCGCGCCCCCGATTTGCTCGAACGCACCGACAACGCCCGCCGCTCGATTGCAGACCGGTATGTGCGGCGCGGGCAATTACTGGACAGAAATAACCAGCCCATCAACGTCGGCATCCGGCTGGCGATCGGCGCGGTGGCGCGCGAGGTGCTGCTGCAGTTCCTGGTCGAGGCGATCGCGCTGTCGTGCCTGGGCGGGCTGATCGGGCTCGCCATCGCGCAGCTGGCGATCGCGGTGATCTCTCCGCTGATCAAGGTCGAGTGGCTGTTCGACCTTCAGATCAACATCGTCGCCTTCGCGATCTCGGCGGTGATCGGCGTCGTGTTCGGCTATTTCCCGGCTCGGCGGGCGGCGAGCCTCAACCCGATCGATGCGCTGCGGCACGAGTGATCGTGCGTTCGGGCGCGCGCACCATCGCGCGGAGCTCGGCTAGTTCTTCCGCGGTGTCGACGTCGATCAGCTCGGCGGGCGCCGTTACGACGTGGCGGCCTGCGCGGACCAGATCGCGTGCGCCCTCGTCACCCTGGAGCGACAGCAGGAAGTCGAACCGGTCGCGCCCGAACAGCGCGGGCGGCGAGGTGTCGGTCCCGTCGCTCGAAGCGACCACCGTGTCGGGGCCGCGTGAGGCGTCGAACAGGCGATGGATGTGGGTGGCGGTGACGCGCGGCATGTCCGCGAGCGCGAGCATCACCGCATCCGCATCCCGCTCCTGCGCGGCGCGCACGCCGAGCGCGATCGAGGTCGCGATTCCCGCCTCCGGCGCGGCGTTGCGGATGACGCGAAAGCCGTGCGCGGCATAGTCGATCCGGCATGAGCCGGTGATCGCGACGCGCTCAAGGAACGGGACCATCTCCAGCGTCACCGCGACGTGGAGGCCCAAGGGGCGGCCGAGAAAGTCCTCGTCGAGCTTGCTGCCGACGTCGCCGTAGCGCTGCGACCGCCCGGCGGCGAGGAGCAGGAGGACCGTGCGTTCAACGGCGATCATGGAAAGCTCCCACCATGGCCGCGGCGATCGACAGCGCGATTTCGGACGGGCCGATCGCGCCGATGTCGATGCCGACGGGCGCATCGATACGCGCGATCGCGTCCGCGGTCACCCCCGCCGCGGCGAGCCGATCGCAGCGTGCGGCGTGGCTCCTGCGGCTGCCGAGCGCGCCGACATAGGCTGCATCGGTGGCCAGCGCGGCGATGAGCGCGGGATCGTCGATCTTGGTGTCGTGGCTGAGCGTCACGACCGCGGTCGCCCGATCGGGGCGGAGCGACTCTATCGCTTCGTCGGGCCAGCGGTCGTCGAGCATCGTGCCGGGAAAGCGTTCTTCGGTCAGGAAGCGCGCGCGGGGATCGATGACGACGGTCTGCACGCCGAGCGTCGCGGCGAGGGCGGCCAGGCTCTGCGCGATCTGGACGGCGCCGACGATGAGCAGGCGGCGCGGCGGGTCGTAGCGGTTGACGAAGGTCGCGCCGGTTTCCAGCGGGCGGAGGTCGGAATGACCGGTGGCGAGGTCGGTGGTGACGGTGACCGATCGGCCTTCGGCGCGCGCCTCTGCGATCCGGTCGAACAGCTCGGGGTCGAACCCCTCGGCCGAGACCGGCTGGACCATGACCGCGATCTCGCCGCCGCAGGGCAGGCCGACCTCCCACGCCGCTGAGTCGGCGACGCCATAGGTCTTCACCCGGAAGGCCGCGCCCGCGATCACCTCCGCGGCGGTCGCAAGGATGTCGCTCTCGACGCAGCCGCCGGAAACCGAGCCTTCGAAGCGGCCGTCGGCGTGGACGAGCATGTGGCTGCCCTTGGGGCGCGGCGCGGAGCCCCAGGTGGAGACCACGGTGGCGATCGCGAGCGGCTCGCCGCGCCACTCGCGGGCCTTGAGGAGGACGGAGTCGTTCTCGGGCATTTCTGCTTCTCTATCCCTCCGAACGAAGCTCGGGGAGGATCAAACCGGCGGCAACCCCGGCAGGATCTTGTCGCAGGTGATCGGGAAATCCCGCACCCTGACCCCACACGCGTCGTAGATCGCGTTCGCCACCGCCGCGCCCGAGCCGGCGATGCCGAGCTCGCCGATGCCCTTGGCGTGGATCGGGTTGGCGTGGACGTCGCGTTCGGGGAGGAACACGACTTCGATCTGCGGCACGTCGGCGTTCACGGGCACGTGATATTCGGCAAGGTCGTGGTTGACGACCTGGCCCGTGCGGACGTCGTGGACCAGCTCTTCGTAGAGCGCGCCGCCGATGCCGAAGGTGATGCCGCCGAGGCATTGCGAGCGCGCGGTCTGTTCGTTGAGGATGCGGCCTGCGGCGAAGACGCCGAGCATGCGGCGGACGCGGACCTCGCCGGTCACCGCATTGACTCCGACCTCGCAGAAATGCGCGCCGTAGGAGGCTTGGGTGGTCTCCTTCTCCTGCTTGCCGGGTGCGATCTGGCCGGTCGCTTCGATGCCGTCGCCGACCAGGCTCGCCAAGTCGACCGAGCGGTTGTCCGCGATCACCTTGCCGTCCTTCAGCGTCATCGCGCCCGCATCGACGCCCATCGCCTTCGCCAGCTTCTCGCGCAGCGACTCGCAGGCGAGATAGACCGCCGAGCCCGACGAGCCCGCGCCCCAGGAGCCGCCCGAGCCCGCCGCGGGAGCGAGGTCCGTGTCGCCCAAGGTCACGCGCACCCGGTCGAGCGGCAGGCCGAGCAGCTCGCCCGCGATCTGGGCGTGGTTCGGGTAGCTGCCGGTGACGATGTCGGTCATCGCGCTCTCGACCGTGGCGCAGCCCCTCGCGTCGATCGACACCTTGGCCGACGATTTCTGGAGCATGTTGGTGCGCGCGGCGGGGGCCATGCCGTGGCCGATCAGCCACTCGCCCTCGCGGCGTTTCTCACGGCGAGCCCAGCCGAACCGCTCCGCGCCTTCGTCGAGGCATCGGGTGAGCGCGCGCGAGGAATAGGGGATGTTCTTCTCAGGGTCGCAATCGGGATCGTTGCGCCGGATCAGCTCGACCGGGTCGATGCCGATCTTCTCCGCCAGCTCGTCCATCGCGCTCTCGGTGGCAAGCATGCCGACCGCTTCTCCGGGCGCGCGCATCGACGCCGAGAGCAGGAGGTTGAGGCGGACGAGGTCGTGGGTGATCAGCCGGTTCTCGCCCGCGTATAGGAAGTGGGTCGCGATCCCTGCGGGTTCGAAGAAGTCCTGGCCGTCCAGATTGGAGACGATCGTCTCGTGCGCGATCGCGGTGAGCTTGCCGTCCTGGTCGGCTCCGAGGCGGACGCGCTGTTCGGTGTTGGAGCGGCGGACGGTCGCCTCGAAGACCTGCTGGCGGTGCATCACCGCTTTCACCGGGCGGCCGAGCTTCCTGGAGGCGACTGCGGCGGCGACGCTTTCCGGCGCGATGCCGAGCTTGGAGCCGAACCCGCCGCCGACATAAGCCGCGACGATCCGGCATTTGGACTGGCTGATGCCCAGCGCCTTGGCGAGCTGCTGCGCGCCCGACGTCGGCATCTGATGCGCGCAGTAGAGCGTCAGCGCGCCCTCCTCGTCCCATGTCGCGATGCTCGCGTGGGGCTCCATCGCGGCGGAGTTCTGGCTGGGAGTGGTGTAGGTCGCGTCGACGGTGAACACCGCCTCCGCCATCGCCGCGTCGACATCGCCCTGCTTCGAGTGCGAGGGGATGTTGTCGCCCGGCGGCTTTTCGGCCTCGCGGCGGTGCTGTTCGAAGTCGTAGCGGCCGTCCTTCTCCTCATATTCGACCTTGAGCTGGCGCGCGGCGTCGCGGGCGGCTTCGAAGGTTTCGGCGAGAACGACCGCGATGATCTCGCCGCGATAGGTGATCTTTCTCACCCCCTGCGCGGGCGCCTTAGTCTCGCCGCCCTGCTGCGGAACCTGGATGAAGGTGTCATAGTCGGTGACGACGTCGATGACGCCCGGCAGCGACATGACGCCCTCCGCGTCGATCGAGACGACCTTGCCAGCGCCCACGGTCGTGCCGACGAGGACGCCGTGCGCCAGATCGGTGAAGGCATATTCGGCGGCATAGGTCGCGCGGCCCGCGACTTTCAGCGGGCCGTCGATCCGGGGGAGCGGGCGACCGATCAGTTCCTGCGCGCCGGTGTCGAGCAGCGAATCGGGGTAGGGCTTGTCCATGGTCAGCGCGTTGGACGCGCCGGTGAAACCGCCGAGCCCGATGGTGTCGAGCAGCCCCGTGAGTCCGGTGTCGCTCATGCCTCAGTCTCCGTCAGCTCGCGAAGCGACGCGATCAGCGTGCGGCGGGCGAGGGGTATCTTGAAGTCGTTGGTGCCGAAGCCTTTTGCCTCCCGGAGGAGGGCGTCGGCGGCGGCTTCGAAAGCGGCGGCGCCTGGGGCTTGACCGACGAGCACGGCCTCTACCGCCGGGTCGCGCCAGGGGCGGGGGGCGAGCCCGCCGAACGCGAGCGCGGCGTGGGCGATCTTGCCGTTCTCCACCTTGACCACGCCCGCGACAGACACCAGCGCGAAGGCGTAGGCGGCGCGGTCGCGGACCTTGCGGTAGAGCTGACGCGCGTTCGCTGGCGGTGCGGGCAGTTCGACGCCGGTGATGAGTTCGCCGGCTTCGAGGACCGTCTCGATGTGCGGGGTGTCGTCGGGCAGCCGGTAGAAGTCCGCGAGCGCGATGCGGCGGCGGTCGCCGTCCGCCTTGAGCGTCACCACCGTGGCGTCGAGCGCGAGCATCGCGACCGCCATGTCGCTGGGGTGGGTGGCGATGCAGTGCGGCGACGTCCCGAGCACCGCGAGGATACGGTTGTGCCCGCCGATCGCGGCGCATCCGGTGCCGGGCTCGCGCTTGTTACAGGGCGAGGCGGTGTCATAGAAATAATAGCAGCGGGTCCGCTGGAGCAGATTG
>SXHP01000217.1 GCA_005773165.1 Sphingomonadales bacterium
CAGGCCGGGAGGCGTTTCCGTCAGGCATGTTCTCGACCAGGCCGCAGACGCCGACGACGTTCGCCTTGGCCTTGCGCCCCGCAAGCGCCTTCATCGCGCCCACGACCGCGCCCGCGCCGCCCATGTCCCACGTCATGTCCTCCATGCCCGCGCCGGGCTTGAGGGAAATGCCGCCGGTATCGAACGTCACGCCCTTGCCGACGAAGGCGAGCGTCGGGTCGCCCTCTCCCGCCCCGTTCCACTTGAGCGCGAGCAATCGGGCGTCGCGGGCCGAGCCCTGGCTGACCGCAAGCAGCGAGCCCATGCCGAGGTCGCGCATCTGCGCCTCGTCGAGCACGACCATCTCCAGGCCTAACCCCTCCAGATCGGCGGTCACCCGCTCGACGAACGTCTCCGGATAGAGAATGTTGGGCGGCGCGCTGACGAGCGTGCGGGTGAGCGCCATGCCGTTCGTCACCGCCTCTTGCGCGCGCCATTCGGCGTCGATCCCCGCCGGGGCGTTCGCGATGACGATGGCGCCGAGCGTCGGCTTCTGCGCCTCGGGGAGCTTGGTTCGATACACGTCGTATCGCCACGCGCGCTGCGCGGCGGCGCCCGCAAATTGCGCGACCGCGCGTGACGAGGGCGCGACGCCGAGCGCCGAAAGATCGACGCTCGCCTCGGTTACGCCCGAGGTGAGCAGCTTGGCGGTAAGCGCACCCCCCGCCTTCTGCCAGTCGGCGTCCGCGCCCGTCCCGACCCCGACAAGGAGGATTTGGCGGTACGTGTCGCCGCCGCCCGCGAACAGCTCGACGATCGCCCCCGCGTCGCCCGTGAATCGCGCCGCCTTCGCCGCAGCGTCGGCCTGAGCGCCCGCATCGATCCCGCCCCAGCGGACGCGTGCGAGACCGTCCTTCTCGACCGGCAGAACCAGGACGGCCGCGTCGGCGGCGGCTTGGGGGCGAAAGGCGATGTGCATGTAAACGAAGCTTTCAGTCAGGTGGTCGCCGCGGCTCTATGCCCCGCGCACCGCGATGCCAAGCTCGGCGATTGCGACTGGCCCGTTCGGATGCGATAGGCGCGCGTGGAGGGCGCGTCGCGCCCCAGAAGGGGTTGCCCAAGGGTCGTGTCGCGTTTTCACCTCCTGCCCGGTTGCGCGCTGGCGCTGATGAGCGCGCCTGCGCTCGCGCAGGATCTGCAGGACCGCGCGGTCCAGCCCCCTCCCGCTTCGACCGCACCGTCGCCTCCGGCGCTCGACGGAGCGGAGCAGGTTCAGTTCAGCGCCGATGCGCTCGAATATGACAGCGAAGCCGACATCGTCACCGCCACCGGCGACGTGCGCATGTACCGCCAGGCCGAGCGGCTGCGCGGCGACAAGGTCGTATGGAACCGCAGAACCGGCCGCGTCGTCGCGTCGGGCGACGTCGCCGTGACCAATCCGCAAGGCGATGTCGCATACGGCGATTCGATCGAGCTCAGCGACTCGCTCAAGGACGGCGCGGTCGAGAACATGCTGGTCGTGCTGGAGCAGGGCGGGCGGCTTGCCGCGAGCCGCGGCCGACGCGATGCCGACGGCACGGTCGAGCTGGAGAGCGCAGCCTATTCGCCGTGCGCGGTCACCGATTCGCAAGGGTGCCCCAAGGAGCCGACCTGGAAGATCACCGCGGTCCGGATCACCTACCGCCCTGATCGACGGCGCGTCTATTATGCGGGCGGGCGGATCGAGCTGTTCGGGCTGGCCACGATCCCGCTGCCGAAATTCTCGCACCCGATCGGCGGCGGCAGCGAGAGCGGGCTGCTGAGCCCCGACGTTCGGTACGGAAGGGTGAACGGCCTGTCGCTGGCCGTCCCTTATTACTGGCGGTTGGCGCCGGACAAGGGGCTGACGGTCACGCCGCGAGTCTATTCCAGCGTGCTGCCGATGCTCCAGGCGCAATATCAGCAACTGACCTCGACCGGCGCGGTCAGCATCACCGGCTACGGCACTTCCAGCCGGCGCAGCGACGACCTGTCGACCGCGACCGTCGCTGCGACCGAAAGCGCGTTCCGCGGCTATCTCGACGGGATCGGACGCTTCCAGTTCACGCCCGAGTGGAGTCTGGCCACTTCGCTGCGGCTGGTCACCGACCGCACTTTTCTGCGCCGGTACGACATCTCGCGCGACGACCGGCTGCGCACCACCCTGTCGCTTCAACGCATCGACCAGGACAGCTATCTCGCGTTCAACGGATGGGCAGTGCAGACGCTGCGCATCAACGATCGTCAGGGCCTGCAGCCGGTCGCCTTTCCAGAGATCGACTATCGCCGCCGCTTCACCGACCCCCTCGCCGGCGGGCGGGTGCAGGTGCAATTGAACACGCTCGCGATCGGGCGCGCGGCGGGACAGGATACCCAGCGAGCATTCGCGAGCGCGCAATGGGATCTGCGCCGCATCACCCGCTTGGGGCAGGAACTGACCGTAACCGCGCTCGCGCGCGGAGACCTCTACCATTCGTCGGACCTGCTCACTTCGCCGCTCGTCTATCGCGGCGAGAGCGGGTTTCAGACGCGAGCGATCGGGCTGGCGGCGGCGGAGCTGAAGTGGCCGTTCATCGGCACGTTCCTTGGCGGCACGCAGCGGCTGACCCCGCGATTGCAGGTGGTGGCGGCTCCGCGGATGCGCAACTTCGCAATCCCCAACGAGGATTCGCGCAGCGTCGATCTGGACGATTCCAATCTGTTCGCGCTCAATCGTTTCCCCGGATACGACAGGTTCGAGGATTCGACGCGTGTCACCTACGGCGGGCAGTGGAGCGTGGTCCTGCCCGGGCTGACGTTCGATACGGTGATCGGACAAAGTTATCGGCTCGATCGCCGCCCGACGATCCTTTATCCGGGCACAGGCCTGGCGGATCGCTTCTCCGACATCGTCGGGCGAAGCGAGCTGCGCTTCCGGGACTTCACGTCGGTGGTCCACCGCTACCGGCTCGACAAGGACAATTTCGCGGTTCGCCGCAACGAAATCGACGCAACGGTCGGCTCCCGCTCCACCTATCTCCTGCTCGGCTACCTTCGGCTCAACCGCGACATCTTTCCGACCATTGAGGATCTGCAGGACCGCGAGGAGGTGCGCGTCGCCGGACGGGTGCAATTCGCGCGCTTCTGGTCCGCGTTCGCGTCCGCGATCGTCGACCTCACCGATCGGCGCGAGGATTCGCTGTCGGTCGCCGACGGCTTCGATCCGGTGCGGCACCGCCTCGGCGTTCAATATGAGGACGATTGCCTGCGCCTCGGCGTCACCTGGCGGCGCGATTACCAGGACACCGGCGATGCGCGCTCGGGGAACAGCTTCCTGTTGACGCTGGCGTTCACCAACCTCGGCCGCTAAGCCGCGGTTCAGGCATTTTGCGGCAGGTGCGCCTCTGGGGCGGGCATCGCCGGCATAGTTGAAGGTTACAAGCGTGACGAAGAACAAGGTTATGGGCGTCGTGGCCGCGGCGGCGCTTGCGGGAAGCGCGCTGGCGCAAACGGTGCCCGACGATCAGGTGCCGCAGACCGGCGGACTCGACATTCCGCAGAACCTGCAGATCTTCGGAAAGGTCGATCCGAACGTCCGCAAGGCGACCGCCATCGTCAACGGCGCGGTGATCACCGGCACCGACGTCGACCACCGCGTCCAGCTCATCGCCGTCGCCAACAACGCCAAGCTGACGCCGGAGGAGACCGAGCGGCTGAAGATTCAGGTGCTCCGCCAGCTGATCGACGAGACGCTGCAGATCCAGGAGGCGCGAACCGCCGAGATCACGGTGACCCCCGACGAGATCACCAAGAGCCTGGCGGGCGTCGCACGGAACTTCAACAAGCCGCAGGCGCAGCTCGCGGGCTTTTTGCGCGAGAACGGTTCGTCCGACCGATCGCTTCGACGCCAGATCGAGGGCGAGCTCGCCTGGACGCGGTATCTGCGCCGCCGGGTCGAGCCGTTCGTCAACGTGGGCGACGAAGAGGTCAACGCCATCCTGGAGCGCGTCAAGGCCGCGCAGGGCACCGAAGAGTTCGCGCTCAAGGAGATCTACATCGGCGAAGGCGTCGACAAGCAGGCGTCGTTCGCCAACGCGCGCACGATCATGGCCGAGGTGCAGAAGGGCCAGCAGCCGTTCGAATATTACGCTCGCCAGTTCGGCGAATCGACGGTGCGCGCGACCAACGGCGATCTCGGCTGGATCAGAGCGGCGCAGCTTCCCGAAGCGATGGCCAGCGCCGTTCAGCAGATGCAGATCGGTCAGGTCGCCGGCCCCGTCGAGATCCCGGGCGGCTTCTCGATCCTGTACCTCACCGACAAGCGCCGCCTGGGCGCTGCCGATCCGCGGGACTCGCGGCTGAGCCTCAAGCAGATGACCGTGCGCTTTCCTGCGGGCACCTCGCAGGCGCAGGCGAGCGCGCGCGCGGCGGCGTTCGGCAAGGCGATCGAATCGGTCAGGGGTTGCGGCAGCGTCGAGAAGATCGCTGCGACCGTGAATGCCGAAGTCGTCGACAACGACACCGTCCGCGTCCGCGACTTGCCGCCCCAGTTGCAGGACATCATGCTGAAGCTCCAGGTCGGACAGACGACTCCGGCGTTCGGATCGGTGACCGAGGGCGTGCGTGCGCTGGTGCTGTGCGGCATCGACGCGCCGACCGCGGGCGCCATGCCTCGCGCGGATCAGGTGCAGGGGCAGCTTGAGCAGCAGCGCGTCAATCTGCGCGCCCAGCAGAAGCTCCGCGATCTGCGGCGCGATGCGGTGATCGAGTATCGCTGAGGTCGCGGGGGTGGCTGCGCTCCCCCTCGCCGTCTCGATGGGCGACCCTGCGGGAATCGGCCCCGAAGTCCTCGCCAAGGCCTGGGACGCGCGGCGGACGCGCGGGCTGCCGCCCTTCGTCGCGGTGGGCGACGCCCGCGCGATCGATGGCGTGTGGGGCGGTCCGGTGGCGGTGGTCGACGGATTCGAGGCGGGCGCGGCGTTGTTCGACGAGGCCCTGCCCGTTCTTCAGGTTCAGGACGCGGGCGAGATCGTTCCGGGATCGCCCGATGTCGAGGGCGCGCGGTGCGCGCTCCATGCGCTGGAGCTCGCGGTCGGGCTGGTGCGGTCGGGCGCAGCGCGCGCGCTGGTGACCGGGCCGGTGTCGAAGGCGCAGCTTTACGGCATCGGTTTCGATTACCCCGGGCAAACCGAGTTCGTCGCCGAACGCTGCGGCATCGCGGGCGAGAATGCGGTGATGATGCTCGCGGGACCAAGCCTGAGAGTCGTGCCGATCACCACCCACGTTCCGCTGACGGGCGTGTCCGCGCTGCTGAGCGTCGAGTTGATCGTCGCCAAGGGCCGGGCGACCGCGCGCGGCCTGTGCCGCAATTTCGGCATCGCTGAACCGCGGCTCGCCTTTGCTGGCTTCAACCCGCACGCCGGCGAAAGCGGGACGATCGGGCGGGAGGAGATCGACGTGCTGGAGCCCGCCATTGCGCAGCTTCGCGCGGAGGGCATCCATGCTTCGGGGCCGTTCGCGGCCGATACGATGTTCCATCCTCGTGCGCGAGAACGGTATGACGCGGCGCTCTGCTGCTATCACGACCAAGCGCTCATTCCGATCAAGACCCTCCATTTCGATGAGGGCGTCAATATCACGCTGGGGCTGCCGATCGTCAGGACGTCGCCCGACCACGGAACCGCCTTCGACATCGCCGGCCGCAACCGGGCTGATCCCGGCGCGACGATCGCGGCAATCGCGAGGGCGGGCGAGGCGGCTGATCGCCGCGCCCAAGCGGACGCGTGACGACCTTGCCCCCGC
>SXHP01000218.1 GCA_005773165.1 Sphingomonadales bacterium
CGTCGATTTTCGCCTGGACCGGGGGGCTCAAGTATCGCGGCAAGTTCGACGAGACGCCCGAAGTGACCCGTTTCGCCGAGACGCTGGAGCGCGTCTGCGTCGAGACGGTCGAAGGCGGGCAGATGACCAAAGACCTGGCGATCCTGATCGGCCCGGAGCAGCCCTGGATGACGACCGAGCAGTTCTTCGAGGCGGTCCGGGTGAACCTGGAAGAGGCGATGGGCAGCTGGGCGTAAGCGCGGTGACGCGAGGCGCGGCGGGGAACGACGCCGCGCCTTCACTTCCGCGCCCGCTTGGCCGTAGTCTGCGCCGATGGCGCTAGAATATAACACGACCGGCTTTTCGGACGCGCTGGTGATCCTGGGCGCGGCCGGGCTGGTGATCCCCGCGTTCGCGCGGTTCCGGGTGAGCCCGGTGATCGGGTTCATCCTGGTCGGCATGCTGGTCGGCCCGGCCGGGCTCGGCGCGCTGACGGCTCAAGCGCCGTGGCTGTTCCACGTCACCATCACCGACCCCGGGTCGATGGCGCCGTTCGCGGAATTCGGGATCATCCTGCTCCTGTTCTCGATCGGGCTGGAGCTGTCGTTCCGGCGGCTCTGGGGCATGCGGCGGCTGGTGTTCGGGCTGGGCGCGGCGGAGCTGTTCGGGTCGGGGGCGCTGCTCGCGGTCGCGCTCCATGTCCTCGGCCAGCCATGGTCGGGCGCGATCGGCCTCGGGCTCGCGCTGGCGTTGTCGTCGACCGCGCTGGTGGTGCCGCTGGTCGGGACGAGCGGCGCGGTCGGGCGCGGCGCGTTCGCGATGCTGCTGTTCGAGGATCTGGCGCTGGTGCCGATCATCTTCGCGCTGGGCGCGATGGCCCCCACCGCGAGCGCGAGTGGGTGGGAGGGGATCGCGACGGTGGCGCTGCGCGGCGGGGTGACCGTCGTCGTCATGTACGTAGCGGGGCGGATCGTCCTGCCGCGGCTGTTCGGCCAGGCGGCGCGGACCAAGAGCCCCGAGCTGTTCCTCGCCGCTTCCCTGCTCGTCGCGATCGTCGCCAGCATCGCGACCGCCGCCGCCGGGCTGTCGCCGATCGTCGGCGCGCTGCTCGCCGGGCTGCTGATCGCCGAGACCGAATATCGCACGGAGGTGGAGGTGATGACCGCCCCGTTCCGGGGTCTGGCGCTGGGCGTGTTCCTGATCACCGTCGGCATGAGCCTCGACCTGCGCCAGATCGCGGCGAACTGGTGGGGGCTGCTCGCCGCGGTGGTGGGGGTGATCGCGCTGAAGGCGCTGGTCACGTTCCTCCTGCTCCGCCTGGCCAACACCCGCCGCGGCGTGGCGGCCGAGACCGGATTGCTGATGGGAAGCCCGTCGGAGACGACGCTGATCGTCCTCGCGGCGGCGGCGCAGGCGCAGCTGATCCTGCCGTCGACCGCGGCGTTCTGGCAGACCGTCACCGCGATCGGGCTGACGATCACGCCGTTGCTCGCCAAGCTCGGGCGCAGCGTATCGCGCGGCATCGAGCATGGCGCGGCGCCTGTGGAGCTGGATCCCAAATCCGGCGGACCGGGAACGATCGTCATCGGCTTCGGCCGGGTCGGGCGGATGGTCGCGGACATGCTGGCGGTCCACGGCCAGCGCTACATCGCGGTCGAAGCCGACATCGATTCCGTAACGGCGGGGCGTCGCGGCGGCTATCCGGTGGTGTTCGGCGACATATCGCGCGGCGAGCTCGTCGATCGGCTGCGGCTGGCGGAGGCGCGGATGCTGATCCTGACGATGGACGATCCGGTCCTGACGGTGCGGCTGACCCGCCGGGTGCGCGGCGTCGCCCCCCACCTGCCGATCATTGCCCGCGCGCGCGACGCGGCGCATGCGGCCGAACTGTACCGTGCGGGAGTCACCGATGCGGTGCCCGAGACCCTGGAGAGCTCGCTCCAGCTGTCGGAGGCGGTGCTGGTCGACCTGGGGGTCGCGATGGGCCCCGTGATCGCGTCGATCCACGAAAAGCGCGACGAGCTGCGCGAAACGATCCGGCGCGAGGCCAAGCTCGACCGGCAGCCCCGCATCCGGCGGATCAAGCGAAAGGGCGAGGCGGCGGGGTGATCCGGTCAGCCGCCGAACTGCCCCAGCGGCAGCAGGCGATCGGCGAGCTTCTGCGCGCCCTTGCGATCGCCACGGTGCAGCAGGGCGGCGACGGCGCTGGCTGCGCGCTGGAACTGGCGGTCGATGACGGTCGGGGTCGATCCGCGCGCAGCCGCTTCGGTGAGCCGAACCCCGTGCGCGTCCCCCGCGTCCAGCTGAACCCGGAGCAATCCGGCGAGGCCGAGAAACATCGCCCGGTCGCCGCCGAGCTTCACCGCGCGGTCGAGCGAGGCGAGCCCCACCCCCTTTTGCGCGCCGACCGCGGCGCGGCCGACGATCCGGCCGAACCTGGCGATGACGCCGACGTGCCATGCGCCGAGCGCCACCGACGCCTCCGGGTTGCGGGGGAAGCGGGCGACCAGCCCCTCGAACTGCTTGCGCGCCGCGACCGCCTCGCCGCGATTGCCGGTGAGCTTGGCGCGATAGCCGAGCGCGGTCGCCTGAACCATCGCGGCGTCCTGGTCGTCGGCGTTGCGCGCGAGCAGCGCGGTCGCGCCCGCGCGCGCGCGATCGACCCGGGCGAGCGCCACCGCCTTGTCGGTGTCGTGAAAGGCGGCGTCGACCAGCATCTCGCGCGGACTCTCGGCTGGCGCGGCGCTCGCGATCGTGGCGACCGCGAACGCCGCCCATACCTTCATCGTTCGCATCGCATCGCTTCTCCACGCTCACTCTGTCGGAGCGTGGTCCAGCGGCTTTTCCGATGCAAAGTCAATCAACTGCGCAGCTAACCTACGTCAGCGCGGCGCGGATCGCGTCCAGCGCCTGCGGCCCCTTGCTTCCGTCGGGTCCGCCACCCTGCGCCATGTCGGGACGCCCGCCCCCGCCCTGCCCGCCGAGCGCCGCGACCGCGGCCTTGAGGAGAGCGACCGCGTCGTGCGTGGCGGTCAGGTCGTCGGTGACGCCGACCGCGACCGATGCGCGGCCGTCGTTGACCGCGACCAACGCGGCTACCCCTGAGCCCAGGCGCTGCTTGGCCTCGTCGACCGCGCCGCGCAGACCCTTGGGGTCGAAGCCGTCGAGGACCTGGCCGGAGAAAGCGACGCCGCCTACCTGCTCGGGAGCCGCTGGCGCGCCCTGTCCGCCTCCCATCGCGAGCGCCTTCTTCGCGTCGGCGAGTTCGCGCTCGAGCCGGCGGCGGTCCTCGACCAACGCGGCGACGCGGGCGGGGACCTCGTCGGGGGAGGCCTTGAGCGTCGCAGCGGCTTCGCGGAGCTTGTCGTCGCGCGACGTCAGATAGGCGCGCGCCGCTTCGCCAGTCAGCGCCTCGACACGGCGGATGCCCGAGGACACCGCGCCCTCGCCCACCACCTTGAACAGCCCGATATCGCCCAGCGCCGCGACGTGAGTGCCGCCGCATAGCTCGATCGAATAGGTGCGGCCATCGTCCTCCGTCGCCATCGATACCACGCGAACTTCGTCGCCTTTTTTCTCGCCGAACCGCGCCATCGCGCCCTCGGC
>SXHP01000026.1 GCA_005773165.1 Sphingomonadales bacterium
GATGTTGACGCCGCGCTGGCCCAGCGCGGGGCCGATCGGCGGCGCGGGCTTGGCGTCGCCCGCAGGAACCTGCAGGTTGATATAGCCGGTGATTTTCTTTGCCATTGTATCCTCTTAGCGGTGCATGCGCCCCGGACATGATCCGGGGCTCCCGCGGTCAAGTTTCCAGCGATGTGCGTTGGAGGCGCGCCGTTAGCCGAAATGCGGCAGCGTTGCAATGTTGGAGATTGTTTGCTCCACGCTGATCGATGCCCCGCCCGCTCACCCGCGCCCAGGCGCTCCAGAACCAGGCGTTCCTCCGCGCCCTCGCGCGCACCGGCAACGCCCGCGAAGCCGCCCGCGCCGTCGGCGCGCACCGCGCCCTCTTCACCAGGCGGCGGGCCAAGCACCCCGCCTTCGCCGCCGAATGGGACGCCGCGCTCGCGCTCGCCCACGCCGCGCTCGCCCGGGGAGAGGAGGGCGCGCCCGGCCGCGTGGTGCGCACCGCGAACGGGCGTCTCCAGCTCCGCCGCACGCTCGCCAGCAGCCTGACCCGCGAGCACGAGCAGCGCTTCCTCGCCGCGCTTTCCGCCAGCGCCAACGTCCGCCTGTCCGCCGCCGCCGCGGGCTTCTCGCACTCCGCCTTCTATCTCCGCGCCCGGGCGAACCCCGCCTTCGCGCGCGAGTGGCGGCTCGCGCTGAAGGAAGGCTACCAGCGGGTCGAGGCCGCGCTGCTGGCGAGCTGGCGCGAGGATTCGCACCGCGACGACGCCTGGCGGCACAATGCGCCGCCGGAGATGCCGCCGATGACGCCCAACCAGGCGCTCCAGCTGCTGTACCTTCACCAGAAGGCGGTGCTGAACCAGGACGAGCCCCCGCACCTGAAACGCCGCCGCGGCGAGTGCGCCGACGCCTACAGCTTCCGCCTCGCCGCGATGTACCGCGCGCGGCAGGCGCGCGACCGCGAAGCCTTTCGCGTCGCGGAGGCCGCGCGGCTGTCGCGGGGCGAGGGGCCGTATTGGCAGGACGGCGCGCCCGATCTGCCCGATCTGGCGCAGGTCAAGGGCTGGTCCAAGGCCGACCCGGCGAAGCCGCCGCACGACGAGACGCGCGCGCTGTTCGGCGGGTGGCGGCTGAACGATTGGGACGGGGCGCGGGGCTGACGGATGTGACGCCCGCTTGACTCCTCCCCCTCCGGGGGAGGAGTTCTAGAGAACGCCGGCCAATCCGCGCGGCCCTTGCGGCGGGCCCTCCCGCCCTGCAAGGTCGGGCGGGTGAGCAATCAACTGATCAACGAATATCGCGCGGAGCTCGACCGCCTGCGCGCCGTGTCCGGAAGCAGGCGCGAGAGCGTGCTGCGCGAAGCGTTCAAGGACCTGCTGAAGCGCTGGGGCCGCGCGCGCGATCTGCAGTTCATCGCCGAACACGACATGGTCACCAAACAGGGCAACCGGATCGCGGTCGACGGCGCGCTGCTCCACGGCCTGCGCGTGCCGTTCGGCTATTGGGAGGCGAAGGACGAGGACGACCGGCTCGACCGGGAGATCGAGGCCAAGTTCCGCTCAGGCTATCCCCGCGACAACATCGTGTTCACCGACGACGTCACCGCGGTGCTCTACCAGAACGGCGTGGAGGTCGCGCGCGCCGCGATGCAGGCCCCGGAGAACGACGGCGCCGACACGCTGCTCCAGCTCCTCACCCGCTTCTTCGCGCACGAGCGCGCGGAGATCGCCGACTTCAACAAGGCGGTGAAGCAGTTCGCGGCCGACCTGCCGCGCATCCTGGACGCGCTGCGCGACCGGATCGCGGAAAAGCTCGCCGCCTCCAGCGCCTTCGCGGACGCGCTCGCGGCGTTCCTGGCCCACGCGCGCGACGCGATCAACCCGGCGGTGGGCGAGGACGACGTGCGGGAAATGCTGATCCAGCATATCCTGACCGAGGACATCTTCGCCAAGGTGTTCAACGACCCCGAGTTCCACCGCAAGAACAACGTCGCCGCCGAGCTGTACAAGCTGGAGGACGCGCTGTTCGCGCGCGGCGAGAAGCAGACGCTGCTGAAGGCGCTCGACCCTTATTACGGCGGCATCGCGGCGACCGCGGCGCTGATCGGGACGCATGGGGAGAAGCAGGGGTTCCTGAAGGCGCTCTACGAGGATTTCTACAAGGCGTACAACCGCAAGGCGGCGGATCGGCTGGGCGTGGTCTATACGCCCGGCGAGATCGTCCGGTTCATGATCCGGTCGGCCGACTGGCTGTGCGAGAAGCATTTCGGCAAGAACCTGGTCGACCGCGGCGTCGAGATCCTTGATCCCGCGACGGGCACCGGCACCTTCATCGTCGAGCTGCTGGAATTTTTCCGCAACAATCACGACAAGCTGCGCCACAAGTACAAGGAGGAGCTGCACGCCAACGAGGTCGCGATCCTGCCCTATTACGTCGCGAACCTGAACATCGAGGCGACCTATCAGGCGATCACGGGGCAGTTCGCCGAGTTCGAGAATCTGTGCTTCGTCGATACGCTGGATAACGTGGCGGCGCTGGGCAGGTATTCGGGGTTTCAAGGCGACATGTTCGGCGGCACGTCCGACGAGAACATGGCGCGGATCAAACGCCAGAACGAGCGCAAGATCAGCGTCGTCATCGGCAATCCGCCGTACAACGCATGGCAAACGGACTTCAACGCACGGAACGCCAACCGTCCCTATGAGCGCGTCGATCAGCGCATCGGCCAGACGTATCGCAAGCGCTCGAACGCGCAGAACACGATCGCGCTCAGCGACATGTATGTCCGCTTCTGGCGCTGGGCTTCGGATCGGTTGCGCGACGAAGGCGTGGTCGCCTTTGTCACCAACCGCAACTTCATCGACAAGGTGGCGTTCGACGGTTTCCGCA
>SXHP01000219.1 GCA_005773165.1 Sphingomonadales bacterium
CAGGCGATGCTGGGCCACGCCGACATCGCGACGACGGAGATCTACACCCATGTGGACGCGAGCCGCCTGGTCGAACTGGTCAACACACGGCATCCCTTGACCGATTAGCCGCGCTGCGTTGACGCATCCGTTCCGCGGCCGTAACCGCCGCGCATGCCCTCATTCCTCGACTTCGAGAAGCCGATCGCCGATCTTCAGAGCCGGATCGACGAGCTCCGCGAGACCGCCGCCGACGGCGCGGTCGACCTGTCCGCCGACATCGCGCGGCTTCAGGCGAAGTCCGACAAGCTGCTCAAGGACACGTTCGCGCGGCTGACGCCGTGGCAGAAGACCCAGGTCGCGCGACATCCCGAGCGCCCGCATTTCAAGGATTATGTCGCCGGGCTGTTCGACGAGTTCGTCCCGCTCGCGGGCGACCGCGCCTTTGCGGACGATCAGGCGATTCAGGGCGGGTTTGCGACGTTCCGCGGGCGTCGTGTCATGGTGCTGGGGCATGAGAAGGGGTCCGACACCGCGACCCGGCTGCGCCACAATTTCGGAATGGGGAAGCCCGAGGGGTATCGCAAGGCGATCCGCCTGGTTCAGCTCGCCGACCGCTTCGGGCTGCCGATCGTGACCCTGGTCGACACGTCCGGCGCGTTTCCCGGCATCCAAGCGGAGGAGCGCGGGCAGGCGGAGGCGATCGCGCGTTCGACCGAGGCGTGCCTGGCCGCGGGCGTGCCGGTGGTGGCGGCGATCGTGGGCGAGGGGGGCTCTGGCGGCGCGGTGGCGCTTGCGGCGGGCAACCGCGTGCTGATGTTCGAGCACGCGGTCTATTCGGTGATTTCGCCCGAGGGCTGCGCCTCCATCCTGTGGCGCACCGCGGACAAGGCGCCCGAGGCGGCGGAGGCGATGAAGGTCACCGCGCAGGATTTGAAGGCGTTCGGCGTCATCGACACGATCGTGCCCGAGCCGGTCGGCGGCGCGCACCGCGAGCCGAGCGTCGCGATCGCGCATCTGGGCGACGCGCTCGACAAGGCTTTGGGCGGGCTCGTCGACCAGACCTCCGACGCGCTCCGCCGCGCGCGGCGCGACAAGTTTCTGGCGATGGGGCGGCTGTAACCCGCCAGAAAGAGAAGGGGCGGCGAACCCATCGGTTCGCCGCCCCCGCTAAGCCGTCGCGGCTGGGCTCTTACGAAGCCGCCATGTTCGACGAGACGTTGGTGAAGGTGGTCTTGAGCTTGTTGCCCAGGCCCTGCATCGCGGCGATCGCGGCGACGGCGATCAGCGCGGCGATCAGGCCGTCCTCGATCGCGGTCGCGCCCTTGGAATTCTTGATGAACTTGCGGATGGTCTGCATTGCGGTCTCCATGCGTGTGATGCTTCAGTTACCCGGCCGGAACCGGGGTTGACCGGACCAGCAAGCGAATCATTAGAACCGTCGGGGTTGAGAAACCTTTAAGCCGCGAGCGCTGTTCAGCGCGCCTCGGTGACCTTATCGGCCACGTTGTTCCAGATGTCCCCGGTCGCGTCCGCCACGCTGACGATCGCGGCGATCAGCCCGACGACGATCAGCGCGACGATCAGGCCGTATTCGACCGCGGTCGCACCGCGCCCGTCGCGCAGGAGCGCGCGCAGCAGCCGCTGGACGGACGGAGGACGCAGGTTCATGGCTCACGGCGTAGCGATGGGGGTGTTAAGGAATGGTCGACGGCGCGACGATGCTGTTCCCGGTGGTCGCCGCCGCGCTGATCGACCCGGACGGCCGCGTCCTCCTCCAGCAGCGTCCCCCGGGAAAGGCGATGGCGGGCTTGTGGGAGTTCCCCGGCGGCAAGATCGAATCCGGCGAGCGCCCGGAGGAGGCGTTGGCCCGCGAACTCGCCGAGGAGCTCGGCATCGGGGTCGCGGCGGAGTCGCTTGTTCCCGCCGCCTTTGCGAGCGCGCCGCTGGGCGAGCGTCACCTGCTGCTTCTTCTCTATACGGTGCGTGCATGGTCGGGCGCTGCGCGGGCGTTGGAAGCGACCGCGCTCGCCTGGGTCCGCCCCGCTGACATGCGGGCGCTCGCGATGCCGCCTGCGGACGTGCCGCTAGTCGATGCGCTGGAGCGGCTGCTGGCCGATGGCGGTTGACCTGCCGCGAGCGCCGCATTAGCGCCCCTCCACCGCATCGGGGCCCGATGGCGGAGTGGTGACGCAGAGGACTGCAACTCCTTGCACCCGGGTTCGATTCCCGGTCGGGCCTCCATCCTGATCCCTTGGCGCTACCCCTGCGTCACGCTACCAAGAAGCGCGGCATGCGTGTATTGCATGTCTAAGACAGTTGTGCGACAGGATGCGCCATGACGATGACGAGTTCCCACTCCGTGCCCTTCGCCGCGATGCGCCACGCGATGGTGGCGAGTCAGTTGCGCACCAACGCGGTCGATGACGCGCGGGTCGTGGCGGCGATGGCGGCGGTTCCGCGCGAGGCCTTCTTGCCCGCAGACGCGCGAGCGGTCGCCTATCGCGACACCGCGATCCCGCTCGGGCGCGCACGCTACGCCAACCTGCCGATGGCGACCGGACGACTTCTGACCGCAGCGGAGTTGACTCCCGCCGATCGCGTGCTGCTGATCGGCGCGGCGGGGGGCTATACCGCCGCGCTGCTGGCCGAACTGGTCGCGCATGTCGCCGCGGTGGAGAGCGATCCGGCGTTGGCGGCGCTCGCCCGACAGGCGCTCGCGGGGGACCCGCGCGTCACGCTGGTTGAAGGACCGCTCGACGCGGGTCATGCCGACGGAGCCCCCTATGACGTGCTGGTCGTCGACGGCGCGATCGAGACGGTGCCCGATGCGCTCGTCGCGCAGGTCCGCCCCGGCGGTCGGGCGGTGTCGGGGATCGTCGATCGGGGCGTGACCCGCCTGGCCGCGGGCCGCCGCACCGACGGCGGCTTCGCCTTGGTCGCCTTCGCCGATGTCGAATGCGTGGTCCTGCCGGGCTTCGCCGTCCCCAAGCCTTTCACCTTCTGAACCGGAGGACCTCCTTGATCCGTCGCCTGCTCCTCGTCGGCGCGAGCCTGTTGCCCGCTCCCGCTGTCGCCGAGACGCTGCGCGAGGCGCTGGTCCGGGCTTATCAGACCAACCCGACGATCACCGGCCAGCGGGCCAATCTGCGCGCCACTGACGAAAACGTGCCGATCGCGCGCGCTGCCGGGTTGCCGACGGTCAACGCGCAGAGCAGTTACAGCCAGAACCTTCTCCGCGGCGGCAATTCCATCGCCAACCCGGAGCGTCAACTCAACGGCTTCGCAGGCGTCACTGTACCGGTGTTCAACGGAGGCGCGGTCACCAACTCGGTTCGCGCAGCCGAAACCCGGGTCGAGGCGGGCCGGGCGACGCTGCGCAACGTCGAAGCCACGACCTTCAGCGATGTGGTGTCCGCCTACAATGACGTTATCCGCGACGAGGCGATCGTCGGATTGAACACGCAGAACGTGCGGGTGCTGGAAACCAACCTGCGCGCCAGCCGCGATCGCTTTCAGGTCGGCGACCTCACCCGCACCGATGTGGCGCAGTCCGAGGCGCGGCTGTCGCTCGCTCGCGCGCAACTGCAGAGCGCCGAAGCCACTTTGATCGCCAGTCGCGAAACCTACGTCAGCCTGGTCGGTGGTGCGCCGGGCTCGCTGGAGCCGCCGCCGCCGCTCCCGTCGCTGCCCGCCACCTCCGACGGCGCGGTCGAGACCGCGCTGCGAGACAGCCCGGCATTGCTGGCCGCGCAGAGGCAGCGCGACGCCACCCGCTTCGATGTGCGCGCTGCAAGGGCGCAGCGGCTGCCGCAGCTCGGCGTGACGCTGGGCCAGAACTACAACAACTTTCTGGGCACGTTGGGCGCGGGGCAGGGCTTCACCACTATCCAGTCGGGCACCTCGACGGTCGCCGGCGTCTCCGTGCAATTGCCCATCTTTCAGGGCGGCCGCGTCGGCGCGCAAGTCCGCCAGGCGCAGGCGCTGCGAGCGCAGGCGATCGAGAATGCGACCGGGACCGAACGGCAGGTGATCGCCAGGACCCGCTCGGCTTATGCGATCTGGAGATCGTCGCTGTTGGTGATCCAGTCGGCGGAGGCCGCGGTCAGCGCCAACCGCCTGTCCCTGGAGGGCGTCCGCGCCGAGAACAGCGTCGGCACGCGCACAATCCTCGACATTCTCAACGCCGAACAGGAACTGCTCAACAGTCAGGTGACGTTGGTCACTGCGCGGCGCGACGCGTACGTGGCAGGCTTCGCGCTGCTCGCCGCGATGGGGCGCGCCGAGGCGGACGATCTGGGGCTCGACGGCGGGCCGCTGTACGATCCGGTCGCCAATTACAAGCGCGTCCGCCGGTCGATCAACGACTGGGCGAGCGACGGCGAGCCCGCGCCGGTCGCGACGCGCACTGCGGATACCCCCGCGCAGACCGCGACGGTCACGCGCCCGCTGGACCCGGTGCTAGACAGTTCGGTTGACAGAAGCCCGGCCTTGACGACAGGTGCGGCTTCGCCCAACCGTCAATGAAACGGGCGTGGCAAGGGTCGGCATGATGGGGGAAATCAGCGCGGAGCCGTCGATGGAGGAGATCCTCTCCTCCATCAAGCGGATCATCGCGGAGGAAGGCGAGGGGCCGCGGGCACCCGCGCGCAAGCCCCAGCGAACGCCCGTGCAGACCCCGCGCGCCGAGCCGCGGCCCGACGTCGACGAGGTGCTCGAGCTCAGTCAGCCGATTTCGGCCGCGGAGCGCCCCGCCGAGCGCGCCGCACGCCCCGAGCCCGCTCCGCCCCAGTCCGTCGAGCCGCCGCGTGCCGCGGACCCGATCGTTTCACACCAGGCCGCAGCCGCCAGCCGCGGCTCGCTCGATGCGCTGACCCGGCTGATCGTCAAACCCGAGAACCCGGCTGCCGACAACACGTTGGAGGGTATGGTGCGCGAGATGCTCCGGCCGATGCTGCGCGAGTGGCTCGATGCGAAGCTGCCCGAGATGGTCGAGGCGATGGTCGCGCGCGAGATCGAGCGGATCACGGGATCGAATTAGGCGTCGCACCAACGTTTGGAGGATAGTCGGAGAGCTGAGGCGTCGTTAATTCCTCCGTCACCCCGGCCTTGTGCCGGGGTCCAGCGAGCGGCAGGCTATAGCGGCAAAGGCTCGAAGCGCATCGCTCGCGGAACCCTGGACCCAGGAACAAGTCCGGGGTGACGTTGGATGCGTATCGGCGGGCTGCGACCATCTTGCCGGAGCCGCCGGCATCTGCTGTATCGTCTCGCATGAAACCAGCTCTTGCTGCGAGCCTTGCCGCGCTCGCCATCTCCGCCCCCGCCGCGGCCCGCCAGCTCACCATCGCCGATGTCACCATGCTGAGCCGAGTGGGCGCGCCGACCGCCTCCAAGGACGGCCGCTGGCTGGTATGGGCGCAGCGCGAGACCGATCTCGCTGCGGATCGCGGCCGCTACGACCTGTGGCGGCTCGACCTCTCCAAGCCCGGGGCAGCGCCCGAAAAGCTGGTCGCCGATCCGCAGGTCGACGAGAACGACCCGCAGATCGTCGGCGCGACCGTCTATTATTCGGCCAGTGACGCGATCTGGTCGGTGCCGGTTACCGGCGGAAGCCCCCGCAGGCTGACGACTTTCACAGGCGGGTTCAACGGCTTCAAGGTCGCGCCCACCGCCGACCGCCTCGTCGTCTGGGCCGACCGCAAGCCCGGTGCGCCGACGCTCGAGCCCGCGATGGAGAAGCGCGCGCCCGACGCGGGCTCCGCGCGCGTTTACGACCAGCTCTTCGTGCGCCACTGGGACACCTGGGCGGACGGCAATCGTCAGCAGCTCTTCGTTCTGCCGATCACCTCGGCGGGCGCGACCGGCAACGGCACGGCGGTGGTCGGCGCGCTGATCGGCGACACGCCGTCCAAGCCGTTCGGCGGGGGTGAGGAGGTGGCGTGGAGCCCCGACGGCCGCACCCTCTTTTTTGCGATGCGTGAGGCAGGGCGGATCGAGGCGACCTCGACCAACCTCGACATCTTCCAGGTTGCCGCTGACGGTTTCGCCGCGCCGGTCAATCTCACCGACGCCAATGACGCGACCGACAACCAGCCCGCCGTTTCGCCCGACGGCCGCAAGCTCGCCTATTTCGCGATGCGCCGCCCCGGGTACGAGGCGGATCGCCAGGTGCTCACCGTTCGCGATCTCGCGACCGGGCGCGTGGTCTCGCTGACGGAGCGTTGGGACCGATCGGTCGGATCGATCGCCTGGGCGCCCGATTCGAAGTCGCTCTACGTAACCGCCGAGGACACGCAGGAAGTGCCGCTGTGGCGGGTCGACGTCGCGACCGGCCGGGTCTCTCGCCTGACCCAGCAGGGTCACGTGTCGGCGGTGGCGATCACGCCGCAGGGGCCGGTCATCGCGATGAACAATCTGCTCGCGCCCGACGACTTCTACCGGGTCGGGCCGATCGCGCCGGTGCGGCTTACCTCCGTCAACGCAACGAAGCTTGCGGGCATCGACATGCCCGAGGTGTCGCGCTTCAACTTCAAGGGCGCGAACGGCGACCCCGTCTGGGGCTATGCGGTCAAGCCGTACGGGGCGGCCGGCAAGGTGCCCGTCGCCTACATGGTCCATGGCGGGCCGCAGGGGTCGAGCAACAACTCCTGGTCGTACCGCTGGAACCCCGCGGTGTTCGCGGGCGCCGGCTATGGCCTGGTCGCGGTCGATTTCCATGGCTCGACGGGCTACGGTCAGGCGTTCACCGACGCGATCCGGGGTTCCTGGGGCGGCTTGCCGCTCGAGGACCTGCAGAAGGGCCTCGCCGCCGCGACGACCCAGTTTCGGTGGCTCGACGGCGACAACGCCTGTGCGCTCGGCGCGAGCTACGGCGGGTCCATGATGAACTGGATCGCGGGCCGCTGGCCTGACCGATTCAAGTGTCTGGTCCGCACTGCGGC
>SXHP01000220.1 GCA_005773165.1 Sphingomonadales bacterium
ATCTTCATGGTCACGGCGCCGCTGCTTACCGCGGGCGTGCCGGTCAATCTGCCCGACAGCCGCGCCAAGCCGCTCGACCAGGACGCCAAGCCGACCGAGATTTCCTTGGACGAGCAGGGCCGGACGTTCATCGACAAGGAGGAGATCAGCGACGCCGAGCTGCCGCGCCGCCTGGAGCAGCTTGCGGCGCGGCAGGGTCCGGACGGGCAGCCGCCGCAGATGTTTCTCCGGGCCGACCGCGCGCTGCCGTATGAACGGGTCATGCGGGTGATGGGCGAGCTCAATCGCGCCGGGCTCAACCGCGTCGCTTTGGTGACGATGGAGTCCTCCGGGGAGCAGACGGACCCGCGCTGATGGATAGGGCGGAGAAGATCGGTCTTGGCGTAGCCGTTACCGGACACGCGGTCCTGTTCGGCCTCTTGTCGATCGGGTTCCTGGCGACGCCGAACCCCGCCAAGCTCCAGCAGCAGCCGGTCGAGGTGAGCCTGGTCAAGGACGTCGGGCTCGAAGCCGCCGCGCCGCAGGCGGTTGAGCCCCCCGCGCAGTCGGTCGCGCCCGAGCAGGGCCTGCCCGAAGAAGCCGCTGCGTCTGCCCAAGCTGAGCCGGAGCCCGCCCCGGCTCCTCCACAGCCCGCGCCGCCGCAGCCGCTTCCCAAACCGCAGCCGAAAGCGGAGTCCGAGCCGAGACCGGTTCCGACCGCGAAGCCCGCCCCCACGCGCAAGCCCGTCGAGAAGCCGAAGCCGGCCCCGCGACCCACCCCCGCGGCCAAGCCTACGGCCGCTGCCAAGCCCGCCGCCAAGCCCGCCGCCAAGCCTGCAGCGTCGACCTCCCGCATCGCGTCGACCCGCACTCCCGCGACGCCCGCCAAGACGTCGGCGGCAAAGAGCAGCGGCACGAGCGCAACCGCCGCCGCGCAGCGCCCGCGCGGCTCGCGGCTCGGCGACAATTTCCTGAAGGGCCTGACCAGCGATCCGTCGCCCAGCCGATCCGAAGCGCCCCGCGCCGCCAAGATCGACGCGCGCGCGCTCGCGGGGATACAGGACGCGATCAGCCGCCAGATCCAGCCCTGCGCGGACCGCCAGGTGGACCCGGGCCCCGGGGCGAACCGCATCGTGACGGTGCTCAACCTGCGTTTGAACGAGAACGGCACGTTGGCCGCCACACCAACAATGGTCCGCCAGACCGGTGTCGACGACGAGAACGACCGCTACGCGCGTCGCGTCGTCGACCTGGGGATCGCCGCGTTCAAGGGCTGTTCACCTCTGAGACTGCCTGCTGAGTTCTACTCCACCCCGAACGGTGGATGGAACAACATCAACTACCGGTGGCAATTGCGCTAGGACGTGTCGATGAAATCACCCTTCGCCCTCCTGCTGCTCCTCGCCGTCCCCGCCTATGCGCAGGACGCCGCGCCCGCGGAGTCGGCTGCGCAAACGCCGCCGCCGCTCGAAGTCTCGGTCACGGGCGGCGTCTCCGCGCCGCTTCCCATCGCGATCCCGGCCATGCCGACCGCGGCGGTCGTCGACACGCCGGCGGGGTCGACAGACACGCTCGGCCGCCAGCTCGCCGACATCGTCGCGAACGACCTGCGCAACTCGGGGCTGTTCACGCCGCTGTCGCCCGGCCAGCTCCGCCCCGTCGCCTTTCCGGAAGTCACCGCGCCAGGCTTCGACTATTGGGGCGGCACCGGAGCGCAGGCGCTGGTGCAGGGCTTCGTTCGCGCAAACGGCGACGGCAATCTGACGGTCGGCTGCTACCTGTACGACGTGTCCGCCCGGGTCGAGCTGGCGCGGCAGGGCTATGTCGTGCCGCCGTCCGACTGGCGGCGCGCGGGGCACAAATGCGCCGACATGGTCTATTCGCGGCTGACCGGAGAAGGCGGCTATTTTGACAGCCGGGTCGTCTACGTCTCCGAGACCGGACCCAAGGCGCGGCGCATCAAGCGCCTCGCGATCATGGACCAGGACGGGTCCAACCACCGTATCCTGATCAATTCGACCTCGATCATCCTGACGCCACGGTTCGCGCCGAACCAGCAGTCGATCGTGTATATGAGCTACGTCAACGACCGGCCGACGATCTATGTCTACGATCTCGGCTCCGGGCGTCAGCGCCGTATCCTGACCACCGACAATCTCGCCTTCGCGCCGCGCTTCTCGCCCGATGGCCGCTACATCCTGTTCTCGATGGCGGCGGGGGGCAACACCGACATTTACCGGGTGTCGGCGCAAGGCGGCGCGCCGCAGCGGCTGACGACCTCGCCCGGGATCGACACCGGCGGCAGCTACTCGCCCGACGGGTCGAGGATCGTCTTCGAAAGCGATCGCTCGGGGGGGCAGCAGCTCTATGTGATGAATGCCGACGGATCGAACCAGCAGCGCATCAGCTTCGGCGGCGGGCGTTACGCGACCCCGGTGTGGAGCCCGCGCGGCGACCTGATCGCCTTCACCCGGATCAGCGGGGGCTTTCGCATCGGGACCATGTCGCCATCCGGCGGCGGCGAAAAGCTGCTGACCGACTCCTGGCAGGACGAAGGGCCGAGCTGGTCGCCCAACGGCCGCGTCATCACCTTCTACCGCGCAGGTCGCGGCTCGCAGGGTAAGGCCGACCTGTGGATGGTCGACCTGACCGGGGTCAACGAGCGCCGCATCCCGACCCCGCTCGACGGATCGGACCCGGCCTGGGGACCGTTGCGGCCTTGAGGCGTTCAAGCATCCACGGGAGAATAGCGATGAAGACCACCACCACCATCTTGCTGGCGGCCACCGCGCTGATTGCGGTCTCCGGTTGCTCGAAGAAGCGCCCGGAAACGTTGCCGCCTGCGCCGATCGACCCTGCGGCGGGCGGGGCGCAGGATACGACGTCATCGGGGCCGGTCGACGGCGCAGTCATTCCGGGCTCCGACGCCGACTTCCGCCGCTCGGTGTCGTCGAACACGATCCAATTCGGGCTCGACCAGTATGACATCGATGCGACGGCACGCGCGGTTCTCGATTCTCAAGCGGAATGGCTCGCCCGCTTTCCGGGCAAGCGGATCACGCTGGAAGGGCAATGCGACGAGCGCGGCACGCGCGAATTCAATCTCGCGCTGGGCGACCGCCGCGCCAACGCCGCCAAGATCTACCTCGTCGCACGCGGCGTCGACGCGGGCCGCATTTCGACGATCAGCTACGGCAAGGAGCGTCCGCTCGCGCTCGGATCGGACGACGAGAGCTGGGCGCAGAACCGCCGCGCGGTGACGATCGTGGTGAGCTGAAGGGGGAGCCCCTCCGGCTTCCCAAATTCCTCCGTCACCCCGGACCCTTCGACTTCGCTCAGGAGAGCCTTGTTCCGGGGTCCAGCGCGCGGCGGGCGATGCCTTCAAAGGCGCAAACAGTTTCGCTCGCGGGAAATCTGGACCCCGGAACAAGTCCGGGGTGACGGAGTACGCTTGACTGCTGTCGTACTCTAAGCGCTTGCGACGCCCCTCGATCCGATATAATAGTGATATCACTATTACGGAGGGTAGGATGAACGAGGGGCATGCAGGACTGAGCCGGTCGGTGGAACGGCGGGCGTCGACGGCGAGCGGCATCGCCATGCTGATGCTGCTCGCCGTGCTGGTCGTCATGGCCGTGGCGACGATCGTCGCGCTGGCTAACGGCTTGCTGACCGCGATCTGGGCGATCGTAGCCGCCGCCTGCGCGTTCTCGGCGGCGTTCGTTGCGGCGGGCTTCTACATGCTCCAGCCGAATCAGGCGGCGGCGATTACGCTGTTCGGCAGCTATCGCGGCACGGATCGGACGCCCGGCCTGCGCTGGGTATTGCCGTGGCTGATCCGCCGCAAAATCGCCGTACGCGCCCACAACGTCATCTCCGAACGGATCAAGGTCAACGACCTGCGCGGCAATCCGATCGAAATGGCGGCGCAGGTGGTCTGGCGGGTCACCGACACCGCGCAGGCTCTCTTCGATGTCGACGACTACAAGGCGTTCGTGACCGTCCAGATGGAGGCGGCGGTTCGCACGATCGGCTCGCGTTACCCCTATGACGATTACGAGCATCAGGAGGTGACGCTGCGCGGCAACCACGACCAGGTCGGCGAAGAGCTTCGCGCCGAGCTGATCGCGCGGATGTCGGTCGCGGGGATCACCGTCGACGAATGCGGCTTCACCCACCTCGCCTATGCGCAGGAGATCGCGAGCGCGATGCTGCGGCGGCAGCAGGCGCAGGCGGTGGTCGCGGCGCGCCAGACTTTGGTTGAAGGCGCGGTCGGCATGGTCGAGATGGCGCTGGCGCTGCTCTCCGCCAAGAACGTCGTCGAGCTGGACGACGAACGTCGCGCGGCGATGGTGTCCAACCTGATGGTCGTGCTGTGCGGCGAGCGCGACACCCAGCCTGTCGTCAACGCCGGTTCGCTTTACCAATAGTGTCGGAGCGCAAGGCCTTTCCGCTGCGCCTGGATCCGGCGCTTTACGCCGCGGTCGAACGCGCGGCGGCGGGGGACCTGCGCAGCGTCAATGCGGAGGTCGAGTGCCTTCTCCGCGAAGCGCTGGCACGACGGGGCGTGAAGCTTGATCCGCCTGAGCGAGCACGACGCGGGCGGCCGCCAAAGGAGGAATGACGATGCTGCACCTGTTCATACCCAAGAAGCACCTGCCGCTTGCACTGGTCATCGGCTGGGCCGTCGCGCTGGCGGCGGTCGCTGTCGCGGTGGCCTTGGAGACATAGCGTCAGCCAAGCGCTTGATCGAGCAGCTTGGCGAGGCGCAGTCCGCCCTTCTTCACCTCACCCCGCGCCACTGGCACAAGCCGCTCGATCGTGGCGGCGTCCATCGCACCGCGGGCGGGGTAAGCCGCGCACGCCTGACCGCCGGTCGCGGCGTCATAGGCGGTCCGCGCGACTCGCCAGCTCTCGCGGCTCCAGTCGGTCACCGTTCCTGCCGCGACCCGCGCGCGCTCCTTGGCCGTATAGCGACGGACGAGGCTCGGCGGGGTCGAGATCGCGCGTTCGGCGAGCAGCCCGTCCCAGATCGCGTGGAGGTTGAGTCGCGGGGTCGAGTAGATGCCGTAGTCGGTCTTGGCGTCGTTGCCGCCCTTGTCGCTCTTGTCCCCTGCATGAAGCGGCTGGTGGAGGTCGCCGACGAAGTGGATCAGGAACGCCAGCGCCATGACCCGGTCGCGGGCCGGCACCCGACGATTCTTGAGGGTTGCGGTCTGCCGCTCGACCTGCACCGAGACGCAGTCGCCGTCCTTGCATGCCGGGGTGAGGTCGAACGGCTTGCAGATGTCGACGTTCTGATAGTGCCAGGCATAGGCGTAGCCGAACCTATAGCTGCCGTCCGGCTTCTTGAGCGGCTTGACGCAATCGGGCCAATAGCTCGCCGCCTCCATCGTCCCGGCCGGGCATTCCGGAGTGCCGAGCAGCGCTTCTTTCGCGAGCAGCCGCCGGAGCGCGACGCGTGTCGCGGGGCGGACGTTCGCCCAGGCGACCTTTGCGACCGTCTCGTGCCCGTATTCCCAATAGGCCGCCGCGGGCGTGGCGGCGGTGAAGGCGAAGACGAGCGCGACGAAGCGGATCAGCATGGAGTCGCGCCTACTCCGGCGCGTCGGCCGCGCCAAGCTCGTCGCCGTAGATCGCGACCGCCGCCTCGCCGCGCGACGACACAGAGCCGCGGTACATCGCCTTTGTCGAGAAGCGCGTCGCGGATCCGCCGTCGGGCGTCACGACGATGATGCCGCCGGTGCCCCCGAGCGCGGTCACCTCGGCGAGCACCGCCTCCGTCGCGGCGGAGGCGTCCTCGCCCAAGTGGCGGATGCGCGCGGCGATTGCGTGGGCGACGCCGACACGGAGGAAGGTCTCGCCCGAGCCGGTGCACGACACCGCGCACGCGCGATCGTCGGCCCAGGTGCCCGCGCCGAGCACCGGCGAGTCGCCGATCCGCCCCCAGCGCTTGCCCGTGACGCCGCCCGTCGAGGTCGCGGCGGCGACCCGGCCGTGCGCGTCGCAGGCGACCGCGCCGACCGTGCCGTATTTCATCTCGCTGTCGAACGCCGCGCCGCCCTTCGCCTGGAGCTCTGCGAGTTGGCGGCGGCGTTCGGGCATGACGAACCATTCGTCGCCGGCCTGCTCCAGCCCGTTGGCGGCGGAGAAGGCGTCCGCCCCGTCGCCCGCGAGGAAGACGTGCGCGCCGTCCTCCATCACCGCGCGGGCGAGCGCGACCGGATTACGCGTCGCAGTGACCGCTGCGACCGCGCCCGCCCGGGAGTCGCCCGCCATGATCGCGGCGTCCAGCGAGATCGCGCCGTCCTGGGTCAGCACCGCGCCGCGCCCGGCGTTGAAGGCGGGATCGTCCTCGAGCGTAGCGACCGCGATCCCGACCGCGTCGAGCGCTTTTCCGCCGCTCGCGAGGATCGCGGCGCCGGCGTCGAGCGCCGCGCGTAGGCCCGCCCGCGCCGCGGCGTCCTGCTCGGTGGTGAGCGTGCCGCGCGCCATGCCACCTGCGCCGCCGTGGATGAGGAGAGTCCAGTCTGTCATTACGCCTCGCTACAGAAGAGCAGGAACCGCGGGCCGCTGCTGCTGCCTGAGCCCGATCAGCGGCCGGAACCGCGGGATCGCGCGTCCGCCGAGATAGAAGGCCCAGCATCCCGCGGTCGTTGCCCCGACGAGCACCGCGAACTCCGCCCAGCCGGGCAGGCTCAAGCCGAGCAGCCAGAACATCACCACGACGATGATCGTCTGGTGGATGATGTAGAACGGGAACACCGCCTCGGTCAGCATCGGCCGGACGCCTGCGTCGCGGTTCCAGAAGCGCTCGGCGATGCCGATCAGCGCGACGATCGCCGCCCATTGCTGCACCGCGTGCGCGAACCCGTACGGACGCAGCCGCCAAGTCCACGCCCAGTATTTGGCGGCGTAGGACAGCTCGAACGCAAGCACCGCGGCATAGGCGGCGAGCGCCAGCACCGCCGCGGGCTTCCACAACCGCACCGTGGCGGCGAGCGCGCTCGGCGATCCGGCGAGGCCGAAGCCGAACAGGAAGGCGGGAAGATAGGTGGTGTGCGCGACCCAATCGTCGATGAGCGCGTGGGTCTCGCCCTGCATCGTGAACCACCATGCATGGACGCAGGTGAGCCATGCGATCGGCGCGAGCAGCATGCCCCAGCCCGAGAACAACCGATCGAAGACGCGCTGCACCGCGTCGCTCCGCACCACCGCGACGAGGCCCGCGAGCACGAGCGTGTAGACCCAAAGGTAGACGACGAACCATAGGTGGTTCCAAGCGGGCAGCGATACGCCGTCGAGCAATCGGAAGCCGAAGTAATCGTGCAGCCAGAAGCCGAGGAGCCCGCCCTCGTAGCCATGCTGGGTCACCAGCTCGACCCAGGGCTGCGGCGGCACGATGATCGCGATGCCGAACCCGAGCGGGATCAGCAGCCGCATGCTCCGGTTCTGTGCAAAACGTCCCGGGTGCGGGTAGCGCGCGAGCAGCGCGCGGCTGGCGTACCCCGAGACGACGAACAGCAGCGGCAGCCGCCACGCGTTCACGCCAAGCATCGGCAGCGTCAGCCACGATGCGATATGCGTGGACTTCACGTGGAATCCCCACGGCACGAACACCATCGCGACATGGTAGAGGATGAGCACCGCGAACGCGCCGATGCGCAGCCAGTCGAGCCCGTAATGCCGCCCGCCGGAGCGGGGCGCGGGATCGGGCTTCGTCTCCATCCGGCCTCCGGTAGCGCCTTGTCTTTGAACCGCAACCGCCAAGCGCTATAGCGTGGTCCATGTCCATTCGTCCGTGGCGCGACATCGCGCGCCGTCCCAGTCGCCAGATCATGGTCGGCAATGTTCCCGTCGGCGGCGACGCGCCGGTCACCGTGCAGACGATGACCAACACCCCGACCGAGGATGCGCGCGCCACCATCGACCAGATCAGGCGTTGCGAGGAGGTAGGTGCCGACATCATCCGCATCTCGTGTCCCGATGTGGAATCGACTGCGGCGCTGGGATCGATCGTGCGGGCGAGCCGGGTGCCGATCGTCGCGGACATCCACTTCCACTACAAGCGCGCGCTCGAAGCGGCGGACGCGGGCGCGGCGTGCCTCAGGATCAACCCCGGCAACATCGGCTCGTCGGCCCGTGTGGCGGAAGTGGTGCGCGCCGCCAAGGCCAACGGCTGCGCGATCCGCATCGGGGTGAACGGCGGGTCCTTGGAGCGCCACCTGCTCGAGAAGTACGGCGAGCCGTGTCCCGATGCGCTGGTCGAGAGCGCTATGGATCACATCAAGCTGCTCCAGGACCACGACTTCCACGAATACAAGGTCGCGGTGAAGGCGTCCGACCTGTTCCTCGCGGTCGCCGCGTACCAGCAACTCGCCGAGCAGGTCGATTGCCCGTTGCACCTGGGGATCACGGAGGCGGGCGGGTTCGTCGGCGGCACGGTGAAGTCTGCGATCGGCATCGGCTCGCTGCTCTGGTTCGGGATCGGCGACACGATCCGCGTGTCCTTGTCCGCCGAGCCCGAGGAGGAGGTCCGCGTCGGCTTCGAGATCCTGAAGTCGCTCGGCATCCGCAACCGTGGCGTCCGCGTCGTCTCCTGCCCGTCGTGCTCGCGGCAGGGTTTCGACGTGATCCGCACGGTTCAAGCGCTGGAGGAGCGGCTGACCCACATCCGCACCCCCATGTCGCTCTCCGTGCTGGGCTGCGTCGTCAACGGCCCCGGGGAAGCGCGTGAGACCGACATCGGCATCACGGGCGGCGGCGCGGGCAAGCACATGGTGTATTTGTCGGGGGTCACCGATCACCATGTCCAGGACGAGGGCATGATCGATCACATCGTGCGGCTGGTCGAGGCGAAGGCCGCGGAGATCGAGGCGGCGGAGGGAGCGCCCGCGGTCGCTGCAGCGTGAGCACGTACTCCCGCCATCTCTCTCCCGCGCTCGCGTTCGGCGTGGCCGCGGCGGGGATCGGGTTGTTCTCGATCATGGACGCGTTCATGAAATCGCTGGTGCTGGTGATGGGCGTGTACAATGCGCTGCTCTGGCGCACCGGCACGTCCGTGATCATCAGCGGGGTCGCCTGGCGATTGAGCGGGGCGGTGCGGCCGAGCGGCAGGGTAGCGCGGCTGCACCTGCTGCGAGGGAGCATCACCGCGGCGATGGCGCTGTTGTTCTTCTGGGGGCTGGCGCGGGTGCCGATGGCGCAGGCGATCGCGCTCACCTACATCGCGCCCATCCTGGCGCTGCTGCTCGGCGCGGTGCTGCTCGGCGAGCGGGTCGGCGTGCGGGTGGTCGGCGCGTCGTTCGGCGCGCTGGGCGGGGTGGCGGTGATCCTGCTCGGCCAGCGAAGCGCGGCGCCCGGCCCCGATGCTCTTGCGGGCGCGCTCGCGATCCTCGCCTCGGCGGCGCTCTATGCGGTCAACCTCGTCGTCGCGCGGGTGCAGGCGCAGGCGGCGGGTCCCGCGGAGATCGCGTTCGTCCAGTCGGCGATCGTCACCGCGATCCTGCTGCTCGCCGCTCCCTGGCTGCTGGCGCTGCCGCCGCTCAGCGAGTGGTGGAAGATCGTCGCAGGAGCGTGCCTAGCGACCGCATCGCTGTTCCTCCTCGCCTGGGCTTATGCGCACGGCGAGACCGGGTATCTTGCGACGACCGAATATACGTCGTTCGTCTATGCCGCGGTTCTCGGCTGGGCGGTGTTCGGCGAGTCCGTCGCGGCGACGACGCTGGCGGGCGCCGCGATCATCGTCGCGGCGTGCCTCTATGCCGCACGGCGGCGCGACATCGCGCAGGCTGCGATGGAGGCGGCGGCGTGATCGTCCGGGCCGCTACGCCCGAGGACGTCGTCACGATCCTCGGCTTCATCCGCGACCTCGCCGCGTTCGAGCGCGAGCCGGATGCGGTAGAGGCCAGCGAGGCGACGTTGGCCGAAGCGCTGTTCGGGGCGAGCCCCGCGGCGGAGGCGGTGATCGCCGAAGCGGACGGCGCGACGGTCGGCTTTGCGGTGTTCTTTCACAATTTCTCGACCTGGACCGGCAGGCGGGGAGTCTATCTGGAAGACCTGTACGTCACGCCGCAAGCGCGCGGGCAGGGCGTCGGCAAGGCGCTGCTCCAGCACCTCGCAGCTCTCGCGCTCGATCGCGGCTGTGCTCGATTCGAATGGTCGGTGCTCGATTGGAACGCGGACGCGATCGCCTTTTACCGTAGCATCGGCGCGGTCGCGATGGACGAGTGGACCGTCCAGCGGGTCAGCGGCGAGGCGCTCGCACGTCTCGCCGCCCGGTGAGGAACCGGGCGGCCGGAATCCCGCATTCTTCAAAGAGCAGGCCGCAATCCTCGCAGGGTTGCGGCCTGTAGGAAAGCCTATTCGCGCCCGGCGACCTCGGGCTGGTCGTGCGGCTCCTCGCCCTTCGCCTTGGCGGCGTCATAGCGGTCGATCGCCTCCAGCGTGATCCGCCGCGCTTCCTCGCGGTCGCCCCAGGTGCCGATGCGCACCCACTTCTTCTTTTCCAAATCCTTGTAGTGGGTGAAGAAGTGCTCGATCTGCTCGAACACGATCTCGGGCAAATCGTCGCGCTCGCCGACGTTGGAATAATAGGGAAAGGTCGAATCGACCGGCACGCAGACGAGCTTCTCGTCGCCGCCCGCCTCGTCCTCCAGGTTCAGCACCGCGATCGGCCGCGCGCGGACGACGCAGCCCGGGATGAAGGGCGAACGCGACACCACCAGCGCGTCGAGCGGGTCGCCGTCGGGCGACAGGGTGTGCGGCACGAATCCGTAGTTCGCGGGGTAGCGCATCGGCGTGTGGAGAATGCGATCGACGAACAAGGCGCCGCTCGCCTTGTCGAACTCGTACTTCACCGGCTCGCCGCCGGTCGGCACCTCGATGATGACGTTGAGGTCGTCGGGCGGCGACTTGCCGACCGGGATTAGGTCGATGCGCATAGGGTTCCCCTGTTGGTTCGTATCAGCGGGGTGCGAGCAGGCGGTCCAGTCCGCCGTCGCCCGTCCCCGTCTTCTCGAAGCGCGGATAGCGGGGCCCGCCGCGATAGTCGACCGTCACGTCGCGATACCGGTCGCCGGTGCGGAGCAGCAGCTTGACCGGGGCCTTGGCGGCGATCGCAGCGAGCAGGCGGTCGCGCGACCAGCTCTGGCCGTTGACCGCGGCGATCGTCGCGCCGACGTCGACCCCGGCCTTGAAGGCGGGCGAGTCCCAGATCACCGCGCTGACCGCGCCTTCGCTGCCGGCGACGAGGCCGAGCGAATAGGACACGTCGGTGCCGCGCGCCTTCTCCGCCTGCTTGAAGTACGACGTGGGTTCGGCGGTGTAGACGAGCTTGTAGCCGTTCATCGCGAAGCCGTTGAGCGGCGCGGGCTTGCCCGTTTCGGTGAGGCGCTGACGCAGGAACCCGGCCCAATCATGGGGCACGACGCCGTTGAGCGTCGCGGCGACATCCTCGAACGTGTAGGTCAGCTCCCCCCAGTCGCCGTCGCGCATGCCGAAGAAGGCGCGGGCGAAGTCGTCGATCGACTTGGCGCCCGCGGACTTCTGGCGGAGCATCGCGTCGACCTCCATCCAGACCATCATGCCTTCCTGGTAGTAATCCTCCGATCGCTGCCAGCTCACCCAACCCTTGGGCTTGCGCGAGGCGATGATCGGGTCGTTCGTCGTGTCGAGGAGGTCGCGCCAGGCCCGCGCAGGCGCGAGATCGTACGCCCCTGCGACCGCGGCGAGCGCGTCGAGCGTGTCCTGCTTGGACACCAGCCCCGAGCGCGCCTGGAGGACATAGCCCCAGAATTGCGTCTGCCCCTCGTACACCCAGAGCAGCGAGTTGCGCATGGGCGTGCGGTAGTCCGGCGTCCACAGGTCCGCGCCGCGGCGGAACTTGCCGTTCCAGCTGTGGGTGAACTCGTGCGGCAACAGGTTGCGGCGGGGGACGAGATTGGCCCAGTCGGTGAAATAGCCGGGGGCCGATCCGTTCTCCGAAGAGCGGTGATGCTCCAGCCCGATGCCGCCGAGCTGGTCGGTGAGCGACAGCAGGAAGGCGTACCGGTCGTAATGCTGGCTGCCGAAGGTCTTGATCGACTGGTCGACGAGCCGCTTGTGCGCGTCGATCTGCGCGGGCGTGGCGGCGAGGTTTTCGGGCGTGTCGGCGAAGACGTTGAGCGACACGCGCGGGGACAGCGCCCAGGACTTGCCGTGGCGTCCGGCGAGGATCGGCGAATCGACCAGCACCTCGTAATTGGTCTGCTCGTAGGCGTAGGTGATTCCGTCGGGGGCGGACGTCGTCTTTGCAGCCAGCGCGCCCGCCGCGGTCCAGCCCGCCGGGAATTTGGCGGTGAACTTCACCGGGATGCGCCGGACGAAATAGCCTGCGGGGTAGAGGCTGACCGAATTGGGCTGGAGGCTGACCATGTTGGGGGTCGCGACGATGCGGCCCTGGTCGGCCTTGGTGGCGGAGACGAACTGGAAGTCGAGGTCGAGCCGTCGCGCGCCTTGCGGCACCTCGACATGAAAGGCGAAGACGTCGAGCGTGTCGCGGGTCCAGGGCAGGATGCGCCCATTCGCACGGACGACGAGCCCGGCCAGCTTCTCGATCTCGCCGCGCGGGTTGTGCGCGCCCGGAAGCCATTTGGGGAAGAGCAGGGTCATGCGGCCAGCGCGGTCAACCGGGATGGTCTGCTTGACCCGGAAGATGCCGCGCTCGGTGTCGGTCGCATCGACGTCGATCGTGATCACGCCCGGATAGGCGACGTCGCGCGCGGCGGGGATCGTGTCGACGATGGGCGTCGGCTGTGGCGCGGTATTGCCTGCGGGGACCTGCGCGGTCGCGGCAGTAGCGAGCAGCAGGGCTGCGAGGGGAAGCATACGGATCATCATGGGCGCATAACGCGCCGAGTCGCAATTGGTCCAGCCGGACGGACGTTGACACCCGTTGAGAGGTGAACGCGGGGTTGCCGGGCGTTGCAACCGCGACGCTCCGCGGTGGCGACGCGGACGCGACCGGGACGCGGCCGACGCGCGCCACTTGTGCGACACCGGCGACACGCATGCGCGACACCGACGCGACACCGACGCGGCGCCCAACGAACGCGGCGCGCCAGCCTTGCGACGCTTTCGCGTGACCGAGGGCCGGCAAAGAAATGGCGTACGCGCATGGCCCGCGAGAAAGAGCATAGTCGCGGCTTGTAGGACAGCGCCTAGCGCTGGCGGCGATGCTCGCCTAGATACCCGCGCCACATGGCCCGGACCCAGACCCCCAATCGCGTGCGCGGCACGCAGGACATCTTTCGCGACGAGCAGCGGCGGCATGCGCATGTGCTCAACGTCTTCGAGCGGGTGCGTGCGCTCTACTGTTTCGAGCGGGTCGACGTGCCGGTGTTCGAGGCGACGGAGGTGTTCGCGCGCTCGATCGGCGAGACGACCGACGTGGTGTCGAAGGAGATGTACACCTTTCCGGATCGCGGCGGCGATTCGCTGACGCTGCGCCCTGAGTTCACCGCCGGGATCTGCCGCGCGTACCTGACCGAAGGGTGGCAGCAATATGCGCCGTTGAAGCTGGCGACGAGCGGTCCGGTGTTCCGCTACGAGCGGCCGCAGAAGGGGCGGTTCCGGCAGTTCCACCAGATCGACGCGGAGGTGATCGGCGCGGCGGAGCCCGCGGCGGACGTCGAGCTGCTGGTGCTGGCGGACCAGCTGCTGCGCGAGCTGGGCGTCGAGGGGGTGACGCTGCAGCTCAACACGCTGGGCGATGCGGAGACCCGGGACGCCTGGCGGGCGGCGCTGGTCGCGCATTTCGAGGCGCATCGGGGGGCGCTGTCGGAGGACAGCCTCAAGCGCCTCGACAAGAATCCGATGCGGATTCTGGACAGCAAGGACCCCGGCGACCGGCCGATTGCCGACAGCGCGCCGGACATCGACGCTTATCTGACGGCGGAGGCGCGGGGATTTTTCGATGCGGTGACCGCGGGGCTGGACGCTGCGGGGGTGGCTTGGACGCGCAACCCTCGGTTGGTGCGAGGGCTGGATTATTACCGGCATACCGCGTTCGAGTTCGTGACCGACCGGTTGGGGGCGCAGGGGACGGTGCTCGCGGGCGGGCGGTATGACGGGCTGATCGAGAGTTTGGGTGGACCTGCGACGCCGGGGGTTGGTTGGGCCGCGGGGGTGGAGCGGTTGGCGATGCTGGTGGAGCCGGTCGATGCACCTGCTCTGGACGTTGCGATCGCCGTCGAGGATGATCGCGCACAGTCCGCAGGCTTTCAGATGGCATCCAAGCTGCGGGGACACGGACTATCGGTCGAGCTGGTCGCCACGGGCTCTGCCCGTAAGCGCTACGACAAGGCCATCCGACTTCTTGCGGGCGAGACGTGGTCACTGGGACATGACGGTGAGCAAGTGACCCGACGCCATCGCGTACTGGGCGGTGACGGCTCGATCGTCCGGCGCCTCCTGGAGCTGGAGGACTGAAGTGACCTATAGATCCAGACGTCACCCCGGACTTGTTCCGGGGTCCAGGGTTGGTCTGGGCTTCGTCCTCGACCAACGAAGCTTTTCGTTCGTACCACGCTGGACCCCGGAACAAGTCCGGGGTGACGGAGGGGAGTTGGCGACGGCATGACCACCATCTCCCCCGAACGGATCGCGCAGATCGAGGCGCGGCGGGACGAGTTGCAGGCGCTGATGGCGACCGGCGACCTGCCGTCCGACCGCTTCGTCGCTATGTCGAAGGAATATGCCGAGCTGGAACCCGTCGCGCAGGCGGCGAGCGAGGTGCGGCGGTTGCGGCAGGAGGCGAAGAGCCTCGCCTTCATGGCGGACGACGCCGACGACGAGCTGCGCGCGATGGCGGCTGAGGAGCTGCACGAGAACGGGCGGCTGCTCGAGGACGCCGACCGGCGGCTCGCGCTCGCGCTGTTGCCGCGCGACGCCGCGGACGAGCGGTCGGCGATGCTGGAGGTGCGCGCAGGAACCGGCGGGGACGAGGCGGCGC
>SXHP01000221.1 GCA_005773165.1 Sphingomonadales bacterium
GGCGAACACCAGCGGGGGATAGCTGGCGAGCTGCTCGCACGCGGCGTCGAGCGCCTGCGCGTCGGGATAGTCGGGCATTTGCCGCGCGTCGGCGCGCGTCCAGCTGTCCGGAGACCAGTTCGCTGCCATCAGAGTACGTTCCGTTCGTCGAAAGCGCGCCCTTTGCGCCGGATCGTGCGTCCGATCAACCGTCGACCTGTCGGAACTGTCTCCAGTGCGGTACGGGCGGCGTCATGTTCGCCCGCCTCCTCGTGCTCGCGCTCGCTTTGTCACCTGCTGCCGATTCGGGGTACTTCTCGGCGCTGCGCGACGTCGACCGGCGCATGGCGACGATCGCGTACCGGCTCGCTACCGCCAATGCGGCGCTATGCGACGAGCTTGCGCCCGTGCCCGGCGTCGCGGTCCACGCGCTCGGGCAATATGACGTCAAGGTGCGGGCGGAGGCTCGTGCGGCGTTCGGCTTCGCGACGCCGGTGGCGGTTGAAGCGGTGGTCCCGAGGAGTGCGGCGGCATTCGCCGGACTCGCCGAAGACGACGGGTTGCTGGCGGTGAACGGCGTTCCGTTCGGGGACGGTGTTTCGCCGAAAGCCGACGCCGCGGGCCGCGATGCGGCGCTGGCGCTGATCGCGCGTCAGCCTGCGGAGCGGCCGCTGCGGCTGACGGTGCTTCGCTCGGGCAAGCGGCTGGCGGTGACGGCGCCCGCGTCGCCAGGGTGCCGCAGCAACTTCGAGGTGCTGCTCGGGCCCAAGATGGAGGCGTCCTCCGACGGCGGAACCGTTCAGATCGGCGTGCGCTTCTTCGAGCGCTACCACGACGAGCAGGTCGCGGTGGTCGTGGCGCACGAGCTCGCGCACACGATCCTCAGGCACCGCGCCCGGCTTGATGCGGCGGGGGTCAAGCGCGGGCTGTTGCGCGAAGTCGGGCGCAACGGACGGCTGTTCCGCCGCACGGAGGGGGAGGCGGACCTGCTCGGCGCGCACCTGCTCCGCAATGCGGGCTACGATCCCCGGGCCGCGGTGCGCTTCTGGCGCAAGCACGGCGGCGACGTCGACGGCGGCCTGTTCCGCAGCCGCACCCACCCGTCGTCGAAGGCGCGCGCGGCTGCGATCGAGGCCGAGTTGGCGGCGCTGCCGGCGGATGCGCCCAGGCCGTACCGGCCGCCGGTCCTCGCGACTCGCGACTCGCCGGTGGATTGAACCGCCGCGCTCAACCGCCCCGCCGCCGCATTCGCCGCGCCCGCCGCTCGGCCGCCAAGGGACGCAGCCGGACGCCAAGGCAGATCACCGTCGGCCATAGCAAGGTGTTGACGATATCGAGCGACGTGTCCGGCCAGCGCCAAGAGCCGTACAGCACCCGGTCCATGATCTCGTTGAACGCCTCCGCCGCGACGACGACCGCGAGCGGGACCAGGCTGCCGAGCGATCGCCCGGTGACGATGCGCGCCACCATCAGCACGACCATCCCCGCGTGGATGTGAAGTATCGCATCGGGCAATCCGGTGCCGTCGCCGATCCATTCGACGAAGCCGTGGTACCGCGCCGCCAGCGCGCGGCTCGCGGTCTCAATAGCCCGCATGAAGATCGACCACGTTGCGCATCGGCCGTCCCAATCGGAAAGCGTGGAGATTGTCGAGGAACAGGGCGGCGGCTCGGGCGAACATGCCCGTTTGGCTTCGTCCCGACAGATGCATCGAGATCAGCGCGTTTGGCGCAGCCCAGAGCGGGTGATCATGGGGCAGCGGTTCCGGCTCGGTCGGGTCGAGGAACGCGCCCGCCATCGGTCCGTCCGCCAACGCGGCGAGCAGCGCGTCGCCGTCGATCATGTCGCCGCGCGCGATGTTGATCAGCCACGCGCCGGGCTTCATCGCGGCGAGTTCGCGCGCGCCGATCAGCGTCTTGGTCGCTTCGGTCGAGGGCGCGGCGAGGATCAGCCAGTCGTAGTCGCCGATCCGATCCCGCCACCCGTCGGCGGCGAGCGTGCCGTCCCGGCCCGAGCGGGTGACGCCGGTCACCTCAACACCGAACGCGCGCAGGCGCTCACCGATCAGCCGCCCGATCGTGCCATAGCCGACGATAAGCGCGCGGGTGCCCGGCAGCTCGATCTTGCCGGGCGCGTCCCACGGCCATTCGCGGCGGTCGCGCATCCGCACGACCTCGTCGAAGCGCTTGGCCGCCGCCAGCACGCCGAGCACCGCATATTCGGCGACCGCCACCGCGGTGACGCCTGCGCCGTTGGTAAGGGTGATCCCACGCTCCCGGAGCAAATCGAGCGGAAAGGCGTCGAGCCCGGCATAGAGCGTGGACACCCAGCGCAGGGTCGGACCCGCAGCGCGAATGGCGTCCGCGGTGAGGCTGGTCGGCTGCATGTCGACCCAGGCGACGTCCGCATCGGCGATCATCGCGTTCGCCTCGGCGGGCTTGGCGAACCAGGATACCTCCAGCTCGTTCGGCAGCTTCGGTTCGAGCAGCGGACGGGCGATGGCGGGCAGAACCGCCCTCATAGCGCCGCCTTCCAGTCCCAGCCGAGCGGGTCGCCGTCCATCACCTCGACCCTTGCGGCGGCCAGCTCGTCACGGATCGCGTCGGACCGGGCGAAATCCCGCGCCGCGCGCGCCTCGCGACGTTCGGCCAGTCGCGCGGCCACGGTTTCAGCGTCGATCGCGGCGCTCAGCGGTCGGACGCGCAGATCGATGCGGGTGAGCGTCTGGAGGCTAAGGCCGAGCACCGCGTCGAAGTCCGCGAGCGCGGCGACCCGGTCTGCGGCCGAGACGCGCTTGTCTGCAAGCAGCTCGTCGAGCGCGATCAGCGCGCGCGGCGTGTTGAGATCGTCGCTGACCGCCGCATCCAGCCGCTCACGATAAGCGACGGCGGACGCGGAGGGGGGCGAGGGCGGCCTTGCGCAAAGAGCCTCGACCGCCTGCGCGAGCCGCTTCAGCCGGGTCTGCGCGGCGGCGAGTCCCTCCCAGGAAAACTCCATTTCCGACCGATAATGCGCCTGAAGGCACATCAACCGGTAGGCGAGCGGGTGGAAGCCGCGGTCGACCAGCGTCTGCAACGTCGTGAAGCCGCCGGACGATTTCGACATTTTGCCCGCGCGTTCGACGAGGAAGTTGTTGTGCATCCACCAGTTCGCGCCGGTGTACCCCGGCTCGCATCCATGCATCGCCTGGTTCTGCGCGATCTCGTTCGGATGGTGGATCTCCCGGTGGTCGATCCCGCCGGTATGGATGTCGAACCGCTCGCCGAGGTACTGGCGGCTCATCACCGAGCATTCGAGGTGCCAGCCCGGCGCGCCGCGGCCCCAGGGCGAGTCCCACTCCATCTGACGAGTTTCGCCGGGGGCCGAGGTGCGCCAGATCGCGAAGTCCTGCGGATGGCGCTTGCCCGCGACCGGATCGATTCGCCCCTCGTGCTCGCCGCCGCTCCCCGCCAGGCGACCATAGTCGGGAACGGTGCTGGTGTCGAAATACAGGCCATCTTCAAGGCGGTAGCAATGCTTCTCGATGTCGCGTGCGAAATCGATCATAGCCGCGACATGATCGGTCGCGAGCGGGAAGCGGCTGGGTTCGCGGATGTTGAGGTCGGCAAGGTTCTGCTTGAAGGCCTGGGTATAGTGCGCCGCGATCGCCCAGATATCCTTGCCCGACGCCTTGGCCGCCGCCTCCATCTTGTCGTCGCCCGCATCGGCGTCCGAGGTCAGATGGCCGACGTCGGTGATGTTGACGACGTGGGTCAGCGGCCAGCCTTTCCAGGTCAGCACGCGGGCGAGCGTATCGGTGAACACGTAGGCGCGCAGATTGCCGATGTGCGCGTAATTGTAGACCGTCGGGCCGCACGAATAGACGCGGACGTCGCCTGCGTCGATCGGCTCGAAGCGCGCGAGCGCGCGACCGAGGCTGTTGTAGAGGATCAGGGGAGCGCCTTGCATCGTGCGGCCTTAGCCGGGCCGCGCGAACGCCGGAAGAGGTAATGCCGCCATGCCCAACCCGTGGACGTCGGCCTGAATGTGCTTATTGTATGGAGAACTTCGCCACAACGGGCGCCTCAGGCCGCTCCGAGCACCATCTCCCTGTGCGCGCCAGCCTTGTACGCCTCGTAACTCAGCGCGATACCCTCAGGCAGCGGTGTGGTTGAGCGCCATCCGAGGCCGGCGAGCTTGGATACGTCCATCAGCTTGCGAGGGGTGCCGTCAGGTTTGGAGCGATCGTGGACGATCGAGCCGACGTAACCGAGCACGTCCATGACGAGCCGGGTCAGCTCCAAAATCGTCACGTCCTCGCCCGAACCGACGTTGACGTGGCTTTCGTCCGAGTAGGTCTTCATGAGGTGGACGCAGGCGTCGGCACAATCGTCGACGTACAGGAACTCGCGTCTTGGAGCACCGGTGCCCCAAACGATCACCTCACCGCCGGACCGGCGCGCCTGATCGACTTTGCGGATCAGCGCCGGCATGACATGACTGGACGCGAGATCGTAATTGTCCCCCGGACCGTACAGGTTGGTCGGCATCGCTGAGATGAAGTCTCGGCCGTGCTGACGACGAAACGCCTGGGCCAGCTTGATTCCCGCGATCTTCGCAATCGCATACCATTCGTTGGTGGCTTCCAACGGCCCGGTAAGGAGCGAATCCTCCTTCAAAGGTTGGGGCGCAAGCTTCGGGTAGATGCAGCTGGACCCGAGGAACAGAAGCTTCTCAACATCGGTCGCGTGCGAGCCGCCGATGATGGCGGTCTCGATGAGAAGATTGTCGTAGAGGAAATCTGCAGGATAGCTGTCGTTGGCGAGGATACCGCCGACCTTGGCCGCCGCCAGGAATACCGCATGGGGCTTGCGATCGCGCATCCAAGCGAGCACGGCCGCCTGGTCGCGCAGGTCGACGTCGCGGCGGTCGACCGTGAGGATCTCGCAATCCTCCGCAGCCAGACGCCGGACGATGGCTGAGCCGACCATCCCGCGATGCCCCGCAACCCATACCTTCTTGCCTGCAAGGCCGTACACGTCAGGCGCCCTTACCGATCGGCGCGGTGCGCATCAGCTGCAAATCGGCCTCGACCATTTCGCGCGCGAGGTCGCGAGGGCTGGTCTCGTGCTTCCAACCGAGCTTCTCCTGCGCCTTCGTCGGATCGCCGATCAGCAGCTCGACTTCGGTCGGGCGGAAGTAGCGCGGATCGACAGCGACCAGCAGCTTGCCCGTTCGAGCGCAGAAGCCCTGCTCGTCAACACCCGCTCCTTTCCACTCAAGCGGAACGCCGGCGTCGGCGAACGCCCACTCGACAAAGGTCCGCACGGGCGTGGTCTCACCGGTGGCGAGGACGTAATCGTCCGGCTCGTCGACCTGAAGCATCATCCACATGCCGCGGACATATTCGCGCGCATGACCCCAGTCGCGCCGAGCATCGAGATTGCCGAGATACAGCATGTCTTGTCGCCCCAGCGCAATCGCGGCCGCGGCTCGGGTGATCTTTCGTGTGACGAACGTCTCGCCGCGCA
>SXHP01000027.1 GCA_005773165.1 Sphingomonadales bacterium
CACCGCGGGCGTGATCCCTCCGATCTTCGCCTCGTCCTTGCTGCTGATGCCGCTGACGATCTCGCAGTTCGCGGGCGAGCGGGTGGCGGGTGAGAGCGCCTGGGGCGACTTCATCATCTCGCTGAACCAATATCTCCAGCACGGCAGCCTGGTGTACATGCTGCTGTACGGCGCGGGGATCGTGTTCTTCTCGTTCTTCTACACGGCGGTGGTGTTCAACCCCGAGGAGACCGCGGAGAACCTGAAGCGCCACGGCGGGTTCGTGCCGGGCATCCGCCCCGGCAAGAACACCGAGACGTATTTCGATTACGTCCTGACCCGCATCACCGTGGTCGGCGCGGCGTATCTGACGATCATATGCCTGTTGCCCGAGTATCTGGTGTCGGCGCTGTCGATCCCCTTCTACCTGGGGGGCACCAGTTTGCTGATCGTCGTCAACGTGACGATGGACACGGTGACGCAGATCCAGAGCCATCTGTTGGCGCATCAATATGGCGACCTGATCAAGAAGGCGAAGCTGAAGGGGGGACGGCTCCGCTGAGCCCGATCCGGCTGCGCTGACTTGCACGAACGAACAGGGAGAGCGTTCGCGTGAATATCATCCTCTTGGGGCCTCCGGGCGCCGGCAAGGGCACCCAGGCGGCGCGGCTCGTCGCGGAGCGCGGCATGGTTCAGCTGTCGACCGGCGACATGCTGCGCGCCGCGGTGAAGTCGGGAACGCCCGTCGGGCTTCAGGCCAAGGCCGTCATGGAGGCGGGAGAGCTTGTGTCCGACGCGATCGTCTCCGCGCTGATCGGCGAGCGGCTCGACGCGATCTTCGCAGCGGATGGGCAGAATGGGGCGGGCGGCGCGATTTTCGACGGGTATCCGCGCACTGCGCCCCAGGCGGACGCGCTCGACCTGCTGCTGACGGAGCGCGGTCGCAAGCTCGACTATGTCATAGAATTGGACGTCGATGAGGACGCCCTCGTCGACCGCATCACCGGCCGCTACACTTGCGCCAAGTGCGGCGAGGGATATCACGACCGGTTCAAGCTGCCCAAGGCGGCGGGCGTTTGCGACGTGTGCGCGTCGACCGAGTTCAAGCGGCGACTCGACGACAATGCCGAAACGGTGCGGACGCGAATGGCCGAGTATCGCGTCAAGACCGCGCCGATCCTGCCGCTCTACGAAGCGCGCGGGCTGGTGCGGCGGGTCGACGGCATGGCCGACATGGACGTGGTCGGCACGGCGATCGCGGGCATATTGGACGCCTGATCTGTTCGTGAGGGGGTGCGCCGTGCCGGCCAACCTTGCTAGGCGTTCGGCATGACCCGCCGCATCCTGATCGTGGAGGACGACGCCTCCACCGCCGCCTATCTGGCCGAGGGGCTCGCCGACAGCGGCTATGAGGTCGAGCGGGTCGGCAACGGCCGTGACGGGCTGGCCCGAGCAAGCGAGACGGCGTTCGACCTGCTGATCGCCGACCGCATGCTTCCCGAGCTCGACGGACTGGCGATGGTGAGCGCGCTTCGTGCCGCGGGCGTTTCGACGCCGACGCTGATCCTGTCCGCGCTCGCGACGGTCGACAACCGGGTCGACGGGCTGAAGGCGGGAGCGGACGATTATCTGTGCAAGCCGTTCTCGTTCGCCGAGCTGTCGGCCCGGGTCGAGGCGCTTGTCCGCCGCGCAGATCGCGCGGCCGCGGAACCGCAGAAGACGCGTCTGGCGGTCGGCGATCTGGAGATCGACCTGCTGACGCGCCATGTCGCGCGGGGCGGCAGGACGATCCCGCTCGGCGCGCGCGAGTTCAACCTGCTCGAGTTCTTGGTGCGCCACGCCGGGCAGGTCGTTACTCGCACAATGATGATCGAAAAGGTGTGGAACCTTCATTTCGATCCCGGATCCAACGTGGTCGACGTCCATATCGGGCGTCTTCGGCGCAAGCTGGAGGACGGGTTCGCATCGCCGATCCTGCACACCGTACGCGGCACCGGATACCGCCTGTCGGCCGACGGATAGCCCAGTGCGACTGACGGTCACGGCGCGGATCGCGCTGCTGTCGATCGGGCTCGCGCTGATGTCCAACTTCGCGCTCAGCGGCTTTGTCTGGATGCAGGCGCAGAGCGACGCCAAGGAGGCGGTGCACCGGGAAACGATCGAGCAGGCCGACGCGCTGGTCGCAGTGTGGCGCGACGGGGGCGACACGATCCTGGTGCGCGCGATCGCCAGCGCGCTTGCGCCTGCCGACATGTCGCAGGTGCTGGCGGTTCTGGACGGGCGAGGGCGGCGAGTGATGGGCCTGGCACCAGCGCGCTTCACGCCCCCGCTGACGCCCACCCTGTTCCGTGTCGCGCGGCTGGGCACGGAAGGGCGGTGGGCGGAACGCGACACAGGCTATTCGCTCCGGCCGATCGGCGCGCGATGGCTGCTGGTCGGGCGGAACATGGACCTGATCGCCGCCGAGCAGCGCGCGATCGAACGCGCGCTGGCGCTGGCCGTGATGCTTAGCCTGGCGCTAGGCGTGGTAGAAGCGCTGATCCTGGCGCGCTACGTCTCGCGGCGGTTGAACGCGATCGCGGACGTGGTCGACGCGGCGGGCGAAGGCGACCTGTCGCAACGGGTCCGAATGGTTGTGGGCGGGCAGGACGCGTTTGATCGGCTCGCGCGAAGGCTCAACGCCACGCTGGACAAGACGGAAGCCTTGATGGGCGAGTTGCGTGTGGTCACGGACAGCCTGGCGCACGACCTCCGCTCGCCGCTCGCCCGCCTCCGTGCGAAGACCGAGCAGGCGGTTGCGGCGCCGAATGGGCTTGCGCGGGAAGCCGCGCTTGGCGGGCTGCTCCACGAAACCGATCTGGTCATGCGGATGCTGACCACAGTGCTGGAGATCAGCCGGTCCGAATCGGTCCCGCGCGAGCATTTCACCCGCGTCAGTCCGACGGCGGTCGTCGAGGAGATCGCCGATCTCTATGGACCCGTGATCGAGGACGCCGGGCTGACGTTCAGCGTCATGGCGGAAGACCTGGCGCCCATGACGCTGCACCGAGAGCTGCTGGTGCAGGCGATCAGCAACCTGCTCGACAATGCGATGAAGCACGGCGCGCAGGGAGGTGAGCTGGTGCTGCGCCTGCAGCGGACGGCTGAAGGAGCGGCGATTTCGGTCGAGGACCGCGGGCCGGGGATCGCGGTCGAGGACCGGGCGCGGGCGCTCAAGCGCTTCGGGCGACTGGATGCGGCGCGGTCGACGCCGGGCGCAGGCCTGGGCATGGCGCTGATCGGGGCGGTGGCGAAACTGCATGGCGGACGGTTCGAGCTGGCCGACAATGCGCCCGGGCTGGTGGCACGGATCGTTCTGCCGGGTTGAAGGCTGCGGCGGCCGGCGTTGCCCCGCCTCCTCACACCGCCTAGACACGGCAGATGGTGTACCGCTTGGCGCGGCTGTGCGGGGGCGCGGTCGCCTCCCTTTTCCTGCCCACCGCGCTGGCGGCTCAGACCCCCGAGCAGACCGAGGGGCTCGATCCCGCGTCGCCCTTGGCGCAGCTCCCGAACATCGGGGTCGACTGGCCCGATCTTGCTACGGACGCCGCGGCTGAGCCGACCGCAACGGCGACGGACGTTGTCACCGAGGCGCGCTATACCTGGATTATCGAGGGTCTCGACACAGTCGCGACACCCCTGCTCCGCGAGCGGTTCGACCAGCTGTCGACGCTCTCCGCCAAAGACGACGACCCCGCCAATGCCGCGCAGCTCGACCGCCGCGCACGCGAGGATGCGGAGCTGCTCGTCACCCTGCTGCGAGCGCAAGGCTATTATGACGCAAGGGTTGCCACGCGCGTCGAAGCAGGCGAGCGGCCGCGGGTGGTGCTCGATGCGACTCCGGGAACGCTGTACCGGTTCGCGCGGGTGACGGTTGAGGGGCTGGCGGGGACCGGCGAAAAGGCCGCACCGCTCGCCGAGGCATTCGGCGTCAACGAAGGCGCGCCGGTCGACGCCGATGCGATCACGAGCGGCCGGGCGGCGCTTGCGGGCGGGCTGGCGACGGGCGGCTTCCCCTTCGCGGAGGTGGGCGAGCCCGAGATCGTCGTCGACCGTGCGGCGCGCACCGCGACTCTCGACCTCGCTGTAAGGGCGGGCGAGTCCTTGCGGTTCGAGCGGGTCGTCGCTGCCCCCGGCAACCGCGTGTTCGACGCAAATCATGTGCAGGAGATCGCGCGGTTCAAGCCCAGCGAGGCGTATGACGCCACCTCGCTCGACGATCTGCGCCGCGCGCTGATCCAGACGAGCCTGGTGTCGACCGTCGAGGTCAAGCCGGTGCCCGGCGTGCAGTCGGGAACCGTCGACATAGAGGTCAGGATGGACCCCGCGCCGCCGCGGACCGTCGCGGGCGAGCTCGGCTATGGAACCGGCGAGGGCGCGCGCGCGGAGCTCAGCTGGACACACCGCAACCTGTTCCCGCCCGAGGGCGGGCTCACGCTGCGATCGGTGCTCGGCACGCAGGAGCAGCTCGGATCGGTGGTGTTCCGCCGCAACAATTTCCGCGCGCGCGACCGCGTGCTGACCTTTCAGCTCGCGGCGGCGAACACGCAGCGCGACGCCTATGAGGCTACGACCTTCTCGCTGTCGGGAAGCCTGGAGCGGCAGACCAACATCTTCTTCCAGAAGACTTGGACGTGGTCGTTGGGGGCCGAGTTGCTTGCGTCAGACGAGCGCGACGTGATCGCCTCGACCGGGCAGCCGCGGCGGCGGACGTTTCTGATCGGCGCGCTGCCGACCAGCCTCAGTTACGACGGGTCGGACGATCTTCTCAATCCAACGCGCGGGTTCCGGCTGGGCGGACGGCTGAGCCCCGAATTGTCGCTGCAGGGCAAGGCGTTCGGCTACACGCGGGCGCAGATCGACGCGAGCGTCTATCGCGCGGTCGGGGATGTGGTGATTGCGGGGCGGACGCGGCTGGGCACCATTCTGGGCGCGCCGCGCGATCAGGTCGCGCCGTCGCGGCGGTTCTATGCGGGCGGGGGCGCGTCGGTGCGCGGCTACGGGTTTCAGTCGATCGGGCCGCGCGACCCGAACAACGACCCGATCGGCGGGCGCAGCCTGGCGGAGTTCGCGATCGAGGCGCGAGTCAAGCTGTTCGGGAACCTCGGCATCGTGCCGTTCATCGATGCGGGCAACATCTACACGGCGGCGCTGCCGGACTTCTCGGGGCTGCGTTACGGGACTGGGCTCGGCTTGCGCTACTACTCCAGTTTCGGACCGATCCGGGTCGACGTGGGCACGCCGATCAACCCGCAGCCGGGCGACACGCGGGTCGCGGTGTACGTGTCGCTGGGGCAGGCGTTTTGAGGTGGGCGCGGCGCATCGCGCTGGCGCTGCTCGCGCTGGCGGCGGTGATCGCGCTGGCGCTTGTCGTCGTCGATACCGGACCGGGCCGCCGCTGGGTGACGGACCGGATCGCGGGGGTAAAGACCGGCAACGGGCTACGCTTCACGGTGGGGCGGATCGACGGATCGCTGTACGGGCGCGCTCGGTTGAGCGATGTGCGGGTGTACGACCTCGACGGGCTGCTGTTCCGTGCGCCGCAGGTGACGCTCGACTGGCGGCCGTGGCAGTGGTTCGCCAATCGGCTCGCGATCCGTGAACTGGCGATTAGCCAGGCGACGCTGTTCCACGCGCCGCGGACGCGGCCGAGCGGACGCGACCGGCCGATCCTGCCTGACTTCGACATCGCCATCGAACGGCTCGCGGTCGACCGTCTGGTGCTGGCTAAGCCGGTGCTCGGGCGCGAGCGGGTCGGGCGGCTGCGCGGGCGCGCCGACATCCGCGCTGGACGGGCGCTGATCGACCTGCAGGCGCTGGTCGCAGGAACCGACCGCGTCACGCTGGGCGTCGACGCCGAGCCCGCGCGCGACCGGTTCGACATCCGGGTGGCGGCGGAGGGCCGCGGCGACGGCGTCCTCGCGCGGATGGCTGGGCTGCGCGTGCCGGTGCGGCTCGACGTGTCGGGCGACGGCAGCTGGGCGCGCTGGAGCGGGCGGGCGCAGGGGCAGGCGGGGGCTCTGCGGGCGCTTGACCTGGCGCTTGATGCGCGGAGCGGGCGCTACACGCTGTCCGGAACGCTTGCGCCCGCGCCGTTCGTCGGCGGCAAGCTGCGGCGGCTGAGCGCGCCGCGGGTCCTGGTCAACGGCCAAGCCGGCTTCGCGAACCGGCGGCTGGAGGGTGAGCTGTCGCTGCGCTCGCCTTCGCTGGCGGTGAATGCGAGCGGCACGGTGGACCTGGGCGCCAACGCCTATCGCGACGTGCGGATCGCCGCGCGGCTGCTGCGGCCGGATGCGCTATTCCCGAACATGACGGGGCGCAACATCGGGCTGCGCGCGACGCTCGACGGGCGGTTCGGGAGCGCGGTGTTCGATTACCGGCTCGCGGCGGACCGCTTCGCGTTCGACCGGACCGGGTTCGAGAACGCGCGCGCCGCCGGGAGAGGGCGGTTGTCGAAGGCTCCGGTGCTCCTGCCGGTCCGCTTCGCGGCGGCGCAGGTGACAGGCGTCGGCAATGTGGCGGGCGGGATCCTGCGCAATCTGACGGTCGGAGGGACGCTTCGCATCGCGCCGCCGTTCGTGACGGGGGGCGACCTGCGGCTATCGTCGGACAAGCTCACCGGCCGCATCGGCCTAAGGCTCGATCTGCGCACGGGAGAGTTCGAGGTCGGGCTCATCGGCGCGCTCGGCCGCTACCTTATCCCAGGGCTCGGGATCGTCGACGTCCGATCGCAACTGACCGTCGTGCCGGGACCGAACCGGCGCGGCACGCGGGTGGTCGGGCGCGGGGAGGCGCGCGTGCTGCGGCTCGACAACGCCTTCTTCCGCAGCCTGGCGGGCGGGCTGCCGCGGATCACGACAGGGCTGGAGCGGATGCCTGACGGGGTGTTGCACTTCCGCGGCCTGGTGCTGACCGCGCCGGAGATCCGGTTGGCGGGGAACGGCTACCGGCGACGTGACGGGACGTTCCATTTCGAAGGGAGCGGGCGACAGGCGCGGTATGGGCCGGTGCGGCTGGTGCTCGACGGCGACATTGCGCGGCCGACGATCGATCTGGTGCTGGCGAGTCCGAACGCGGCGCTGGGATTGCGCGAAGTTCGCGTCCGGCTCGATCCCAACGCGGAGGGGTTCGCGTTCCGGGCTGCGGGCGGATCGCGGCTGGGCGCGTTCACCGGCGAGGGCGCGATCCTGCTGCCCCGCGGAGGGCAGGCGCGGATCGCGGTGGCGCGGCTCGACCTGGGCGGGACGCGGGCGCGCGGCGCAATCGACATCGTTGCGGGCGGGTTCGACGGAAAGCTCGACGTGAGCGGGGGCGGGATCGCGGGCGAAGTGCTGCTCCGGCCCGAAGACGACGTGCAGCGGGTGGAGGCGCATCTTCAAGCGCGCGGCGCGCAGGCCGCCGGCGCGACGTTGCGTCAGGGCAGGCTCGATCTTGTCGCGCGGCTCGATCCCGCGGGAACCCTGATCGAGGCGACCGCAACGGGTCAGGGGCTGCGCTACGGCGGGCTGAGCCTTGCGCGGTTCGCGGGCAATGCGTCGCTCACGGGCGGCGTCGGCACGGTGCGGGCGTCGATCGCCGGATCGCGCGGGCGTGCGTTCGACATCCAGACGGTGACGGAGGTCGGGCCCGACCGCTACCGGGTCGCGGCGCAGGGCACGCTCGACCGGCGCCCGCTCCGGCTGCTGACTCCGGCGCTGGTCACGCGCGAGGAAGACGGCTGGCGGCTTGCGCCGACGCGGCTCAGCTTCGGCGGGGGCGAGGCGCAGGTCGGCGGGCGCTTTGCGGAACGTGCGAGCGCGGTCGAGGCGTCGTTGAACGCAATGCCGCTGGCGCTGCTCGACATCGGCTTTCCGGGACTGGGCCTCGGCGGGAGCGCATCGGGCAAGCTGTCGTTCGCGATTTCGCCGGGCGCTGCGCCGACGGGGCGAGTCGACGTGACGGTGCGCGGGCTGACCCGGTCGGGGCTGGTGCTGTCGTCGCGGCCGGTCGACGTCGGCGTCGCGGGGGTGCTGAGCGCGGACCGCCTCGGGGTGCGCGCGGTCGCGGCCTCTGGCGGGCGGACGATCGGGCGGGTGCAGGCGCTGCTGACGCCGCTCAGCCAGGGCGGCTTTGTGCGCCGGATCGCCGACGCGCCGCTGTTCGCGCAGATGCGCTATGCCGGCCCTGCGGACACCTTGTGGCGGCTGACCGGGGTCGAGCTGTTCGATCTGTCCGGGCCGGTGGCGATCGGCGCGGACGTGCGCGGGCGGCTGTCCAGGCCGGTGATCGCGGGAACGATCCAGGCGACGGGCGCGCGGATCGAGAGCGCGACGTCGGGCACGACGCTAACCAATGTTCAGGCGTCCGGGCGGTTCGGAGGGTCGCGGCTGCAGATCGACCGCTTCGCCGCAGACGCGGGGCGCGGCGGGCGGGTGAACGGGACCGGCGCGTTCGACTTCGCCGCGGCGGAGGGCATCGGGATCGACCTGCGCGTCCAGGCGGACAAGGCGGTGATGATCGCGCGCGACGACATCGGCGCGACCGTCTCCGGCCCGCTGGTCTTCAAGTCCGACGGCGCAGGCGGCACGATCTCGGGCGACGTGGTGCTCGACCGCAGCCGTTACCGGCTGGGTCAAGCGACCGCCGCGTCGGCCGCGCCGCGGATCAACGTGCGCGAGATCAACGTGCCGGAGGGCGACTTCGACGACGCGCCCGCGGCGCGACCTTGGACGCTGGCGCTGCGCGCGCGCGCACCCAATCAGGTGCTGGTCAGCGGACTGGGGCTCGCGAGCGAATGGTCCGCCGACCTGCAGATCGCAGGAGCGCCCGCCAATCCGCGGATCACCGGACGCGCCAATCTGATCCGAGGCGATTACGAGTTCGCGGGCCGCGAGTTCGAGCTCGACCGCGGCGTCATCCGGTTTTCGGGCGAGGTTCCCGCGAACCCGGCGCTCGACATAGAGGCGAATGCGGACTCGGCCGGGCTCAATGCCTCGATCCGGGTGACGGGCACTGCGCTGAAGCCCGAGATCGGCTTTTCCACGACGCCGGCGCTGCCGCAGGACGAGCTGCTGTCCCGCCTGCTGTTCGGCACCTCGATCACCAACCTGTCCGCGCCGGAAGCGCTCCAGCTCGCCGCGGCGGTGGCGGCGCTGCGCAGCGGCGACGGCGGGCTGAACCCGATCAACGCGGTGCGCCGCGCGGCAGGGCTCGACCGGCTCCGCATCCTTCCCGCCGATCCGCAGACCGGGCAGGGAACGTCGGTCGCGGCAGGTAAATACGTGACGCGGCGGCTGTACGCGGAGATCGTTACCGACGGTCAGGGCTATTCGGCGACGCGGCTGGAGTTTCAGGTCACCCGCTGGCTTTCGATCCTGTCGAGCATCTCGACGCTGGGGCGGCAAAGCGCCAACGTCCGGGTGTCGCGGGATTATTGATCGAGTGAGCGCTCCGTCCGCCCAATCGCACGAGGTCCGATGACGCTTCCGCAATACCTTTCCATCGGCACGCTGATCGGGATGATGGCGCTCTTCATTTGGGGGCGGTTCCGGTATGATGTGACGGCGATCATCGCCTTGCTCGCGGCGCTCGCGCTCGGGATCGTCAGTCCGAAGGAGGCGTTCTCCGGGTTCTCAGACGACATCGTCATCATCGTCGGATCGGCGCTGGTGATTTCGGGCGCGGTGCAGCGGTCCGGGGTGATCGAGCGGGCGCTGTCGGTCGTGGCGCGGCGGGTCACGCGCCCGCCCGCGCAGTTGCTTGTGCTTACCGGATCGGTCGGAGTCGCCTCCGCGCTGGTCAAGAATATCGGCGCGCTGGCGATGATGATGCCGGCCGCGTTCCAGATGGCGAAGAAATCGAACAGTTCGCCCAGCGTGTTCCTGATGCCGATGGCGTTCGCGTCGCTGCTGGGCGGGCTGATGACGCTGGTCGGCACGTCGCCCAACATCATCGTCAGCCGGGTGCGCGAGCGGATGACCGGCGAGCCGTTCGGCATGTTCGACTATACGCCGGTCGGCTTCGTGCTGCTCGCCGTCGGGCTCTTGTATCTGCGCTTCGCCCATCGCCTGCTGCCGCACGATCGTCGCGCGGCGGCGACCATGGGCGAGGCCATCGACATCAAGGGCTATGTCACCGAGGCGGCGATTGCCGAGGGGCGCGCGGACGAGACGGTCGGCGCCTTTCTCGACCGGCACGAACATGAGGTGACCATCGCGCAGGTCGTACGGTCGGGGTTGCGCGCCGCGCCCGACGCGGATCTGACGTTGCGCCCCGGCGACGTGCTGATCCTGGGCGGCGAGCCCGACGCGCTCGAGCGCGCGATCGTGCGCGACCGGCTGGTGCTGGAGGGGCAGGACCGCGCCGCCGCCGAGCCGGACCGGGAGAGCGACGTCGGGGTGATCGAGGCGGTGGTCAACGTCGGATCGCCGCTGATCGGGCAGACCGCGGGGCGGATCGACCTGCAGGCGCGATACGGCGTCAACCTGCTCGCGATCTCGCGGCGGGGCGAGCATCTGTCGCGCAGGCTGGGCGAGACGACGCTGCGCGGCGGCGACGTGGTGGTGCTGCAGGGCGCGCTCCATACGCTGCCGGTGCAGTTGCGCGAGCTCGGCTGCCTGCCGCTGGCCGAGCGGCAGGTGCGGCTGGGCACTGTGCGGGGCGGCTGGCTGGCGATCGGCATCCTGGGGGTGGCGATGGGCGCGACCGCGATGGGCTTCGTTCCGGTCGCGGTCGCCTTTTTCGCGGCAGCGGGCGCGATCCTGGTCACCGGCGCGCTGCCGGTGCGCGAAGCGTACGACCATGTCGAGTGGCCGATCCTGATCATGCTCGGGGCGCTGATCCCGGTCAGCGAGTCGCTGCGCACGACCGGCGCGTCGGAGGTGATCGCAACGGGGCTGGCGCAGGTCGCGGCGACGCTGCCTGCGTGGGGCGCGGTCGCGCTGATCCTGGCGGCGGCGATGGCGGTGACGCCGTTCCTGAACAACGCCGCGACGGTGCTGGTGATGGCCCCAATCGCGGCGACCTTCGCGGGCGACCTGGGCTATCGCCCCGACGCGTTCCTGATGGCGACCGCGGTCGGGGCGGGGTGCGACTTCCTGACCCCGATCGGGCACCA